>JBEEMN010000416.1:0-2627 GCA_041192625.1 Armatimonadota bacterium | reverse complement strand
ATACGCATAAGCCTTCTTCCCTGCAACGAGATACGGGACTTTGTTTTCAAGTGGTCTGGTTATCTTTAACTTCCCGATGGTAAGTGTCTGTGTCCCAGGTTTGCGCGTTTGAAAACGAATCGCAGGAAGCACTTTCCCAAAGCGGTAAACGTCAATTTCACTTAAGAAGCCACTGCGACTCCACTCCGGTTTATTGGCTTGGATTACAAACAAGAGATAACGAAAATGTCCAATTCGACCACTGGTGGCATTGATGCTCGAGCCATGCATCCCGCCATCGCCAAGCATCCGCGTATCTACACTACCGATACGCTGCCAGTCCATGGAAAGGTCAGATGCAACCGCATCAGGGGAATCACTCGCCGTGCCCCAAACTTCATATTGCTGAGGCGACAGGGCTCCAGAATGCCATGAATAGACATTGATGCGCGAAACGTCGGTTGACACACCAAGGTCTACGAGTATCCTAGACTGCCCTTTTGTGTCGAACCATACATTGGTAGATGGATCATCATCATGCTGCGGCACGAGACCATCATTGAGGCGAGGTAGGAGTCTTCCGCTGGCTCCCGCATCGGCATGCGGTTTTCCATAACCATCAATGTAGACACAGCGTGCACGTTGATTCTGCTTTTGATCGGCATCATCCAGATTAGATGGCTCTCCCATCGCGAGCTCAGACCAGTCTCCTAGCGACCTATCATGGGTGATGGTGATATCTGTTTTTTGTACCGGGGTAGTCCGCTTTGCTACTGATTGGTTGGATACCGCCAATAGTGTGAAAGCAAGCATCAGTATGGATGAATACAACCGTACCGCATGGAGGTAAAGCTTCAACGACGTCTTACCTAACTCCAACATTTGCTGTCGACCAGCACTATGTTCACCGTACATGAGTCATCGTTACCCTTTCGGATGAGTTTGTATCCATGGAGAAGGTCTAATTGACTAAGCAATGAGGTGAATTTGATGCGCCCTAACTTCGAATATCTAACACCTTCCGCCCAAGCCGGGCAGTTGGTGGGTCAAGCTTGGCGATGACATCTGCGGCGGGCATCCACTGCGAGTCCTCCCCCGGCTCCCACGTCGTGGACATCACAAAACCAAATCGGACATCGTAGTGAAGGTGCTCCGGCTGATCTTTGTGGGTTGGAATCGGGTGGACATCGATGTCAACAATGCCGAGGAACTTGGCAATGTCGGTAGCGGTCGCTCCCGTTTCTTCGCAGAGCTCGCGCAGGGATGCATCCGCGACGCTTTCATCCGAGTCTTCCACGTGCCCGCCGGGCTGCACCCAACGGCCGATCTTTTTGTGCCAGAGAATGACCATCCAGGGCAGGTTAGCGTGGATAGCCACACAGCTTGCTGTCATATGCCCCTCGGGGGTATCGCGTGACAACGGGTTTCCACGACACGTTTCAAGGAACTGTAAGGTAGCCACCTGATGTGCTGCTTCTGTCGCATCCAGCGGTGTGTGCTGGCGAAGCTTGTCAGAGATGTCCTGAAGTCTGAAATCGGGCATCCAGCAATGCTACCAGAACGGCTAGAATAGAGCATCACACCCGAAAATCCCGCATCAACAACGGTGCGGAGCAAGGCAGACATCGTGAACAAAAAAGTCCTCCTCCTTGGCAGCGGCGAGCTGGGTAAGGAATTCGTGATCGCATTGCAGCGCCTAGGACAGACAGTCATCGCCATCGACAATTACGCTGACGCGCCAGCGATGCAAGTAGCGGATGGCTTTGATGTGATCAATATGCTCGATGGCACAGCGCTGGATGATGTCATCGCAAAGCACAAACCCGACATCATTGTGCCGGAGGTTGAGGCCATTCGGACAGAGCGTTTTTATGCGTATGAAGCGCAAGGGATGCAGGTTGTTCCGAGTGCGCGGGCGGCTAATTTTACGATGAACCGTAAGGCGATTCGTGACCTCGCGGCGGTGGAGCTGGGTCTACAGACGGCGAAGTACCACTATGCGACGAGCGCGGCTGAGCTGAGTGCGGCAGTCGAATCGCTTGGCTTACCGGTGGTCGTGAAGCCCCTAATGTCCAGCAGTGGCAAGGGCCAGTCGGTGATTCGGGATGTATCCGAAATCCAGGATGCATGGGACTATGCTTGCAGTGGCTCGCGTGGTGACCTCATGGAAGTGATTGTCGAGGCATTTGTCGACTTTGACTTTGAAATAACCTTGCTTACGGTGACCCAGCAAAATGGCCCGACGCTGTTCTGCCCTCCGATTGGTCACCGGCAGGAGCGCGGCGACTATCAAGAGAGCTGGCAGCCGATTCCAATGCAAGCTCACCACATTGCAGAGGCGCAGCGGATGGCGGGTGCGGTCACGGAGGCGCTGACGGGAGCGGGCATTTGGGGCGTTGAGTTCTTTGTCGGCAAGGATGGCGTGACGTTCAGCGAGCTGTCTCCGCGTCCACACGACACGGGAATGGTCACGCTTGGAGGTACGCAAAACCTGTCCGAGTTCGAGCTGCATGCACGTGCGGTGCTGGGCTTGCCTATCCCTGAAATCACGGCAGAGCGTGCCGGTGCCAGCGCTGTGATTCTCGCGAGTGGCTGTGGCCCACAGCCTCCGGTGATCACGGGTGTTGCGGATGCAATTTCAAAGCCAA
>JBEEMN010000415.1:0-2783 GCA_041192625.1 Armatimonadota bacterium | reverse complement strand
CATTCTTTTCCAAGCCGAAGTAAACAAACCGCTCACCTTTTTTACCCACCACTGCAGCTCCACGATAGTCGCTATCGGCGTCACGCTCAATCGTTGTGGAAACCATCATAGGAGTGCCATTGACCAACTCCAGATGGCTTTCTTTCTTACCAAGTAAACGCAATGTTCAGTGTCATCGGCGAATGCCACGTTTACGCCGCCAGGATGGTGGCAGGAGCTCTTCAAGCGTGTCATCCACGGTAACGATGCCTAGAAGTTCCCCATCCGATGCAACCACTGGAACGGCAAGTAAGTCGTAGTGCTCGAGTACGGTGGCAACTTGCTCCAGTTCATCATCGGGATGAACGGTGACCAGCTTTTCGCCATCCACCATGATGTTCCAGAGGGGGGTGGTTGGGTCTGAGACAATAAGATCGCGTAGTGAAATCACGCCTGTTAGGCGATGTTCTTCATTCACAACATAGATGTAATAAATGGTCTCAGCATCTGGGCTGAGTTCGCGGATTCGATCGATGGCCCCTTGTGACGTCAGTTCAACCGACATCGCGACATAGCTCGTCGTCATCAGGCCGCCTGCACTATTCTCATCGTAGTGCAGAAGCTCTTTCAGCTCCTCAGCTTCATCTTCATCCATTTCCTCAAGCAGCTCTTTTCGCTTGCTGCCTGAGAGATCCTGGACGATGTCAGCTGCATCATCAGGTTCCATTTCTTCCAGAATGTCTGCAGCCTTTTCGGGAGCCAGTTGCTCGATGATTTGTCGTTGGACATCATCATCTGCTTCTGAAACAGCATCGGCTGCCGTCTCGACCGGAAGGCTATTGATGAGTGCATTGCGTTCCTGTGGGTGAAGCTGTTCGAGAATGTCGGCGATATCGGCAGGGTGCAGGTGCCTCAAGCCATCCCGGGTGGTTCGCAACCGAATGACCGATGTGCCATCCCCGCCAGTTGACTCGACATCCGACCACGGAATAAATGGAGATTCATCCCATCCAAAGCGTTTAGCCAAGGCATCCGCCCACGCACCGGGAAGTACGCGTCGAATGACTGCGTATTGTCCGGGATCGACACCAAGGACGACAAGAGAGCCATCCGGTGCGTAGGCTAGCCGAATATCAGATACACGGACAACCCGCATGTCCTGCGTATCGACCAGCTGACGATCGAGGACGTGTTGTTTGAGGAGTATGGGTCCAGGCTCACTCGATGCCAGATCAACCGGACCGGCTATCTTGATGTCCCGCTGACTCAGAGTGACGTTTGTCCAAGGAAAGATCTTTGTCTTGCCGTGGAACTGGATAACTCCATGTGTCACGATAGGCAGGTCATCTCCACCGCTCCATGAAGCAGCGAGGTCGGAAAGTACACCATGGTGTATTCCATTGGTATCGATTACCTTCGCACCGAGGAGTGTCGTTGCCAAAAAGGCCCCATTAGCATCCATGTCGGTATTCTACAGGAGTGGTTCCTCGTGGAGGAACAAAACGATGCCGCAGACGAGTATAATCCCGGTAGGAGAATATGATGGAAACGATTACTCTGGGTGGTGGTTGCTTCTGGTGTGTGGAAGCCGTATTCGAAGAGCTCCGTGGGGTCTCCAAGGTTGAATCCGGTTACTCCGGCGGTCACGTTGTGAATCCATCTTACGAAGAAGTCTGTTCGGGCTCGACCGGCCACGCCGAAGTGGTGCAGGTGACCTTTGATCCGAAGGAAGTATCTCTGGCAGATCTTATTCGCATCTTTCTGACAACACACGATCCGACACAGCTCAATCGTCAAGGCAACGATGTGGGAACGCAATATCGTTCCTCTGTCTTTGTCAGATCTGCTGAGCAAAAAAAGATTGTTGAAGTAGTCATCGAGGAAGTGAACAAGGCAAAGATTTGGCCGCGCAAAATCGTAACGACGATTGAGCCATTCAAAGCCTATTACGCCGCTGAAGACTACCATCAGAACTACTACAAGAAGTTTGAGGATCCAAACAACCAGCAAAAGGCCACACTCAACCGTGGTTACTGCGCGCTGATCATTGCGCCCAAGGTTGCAAAGTTCAGGAAAATGTACAAGGACAAGCTGAAAAAGTAGAGCCCTATTCGTTCGGGTTATTACGGAGACGCTGTTCAGACACCTGAATGGCGTCATTTTGTTTTGTGCTCGGCTGCTGTGATGCTTACATACGTTCATTCTGCCAAAGGGATTTGAACAACCGTAAACAGTTCGATGCGAGAGGCTACGAAATATATGCATTGGGGGATTTTGTCGATGCTGTTAAAAGGACGTGAAAAGGTGTCTCTACAGTGTTGCCCCATGTTAGATCTAGGATGGAAATAGACGGTCATGACGGACATCAAAATTTTTGGAGCACATGATAGTGACACGATTGGGCAGATTACCCGATGTGCACAAGACGAGTCAGTGGTTGGTGCGGTCCTTTGCGGGGATGGTCACCGTGGGTACAACATGCCTATCGGAGGCGTCATCGCGTACCAAGGCAAGATCAGCCCGGCTGGCGTTGGGTTCGATATCGCCTGTGGGAACAAAGCAGTTCTGACAAACCTGATGTGGAATGACATCCGTAAAGACTTCCCACGGCTTATGGACACCATCTATAAGTCGCTTAGCTTTGGAATTGGTCGTGTCAATACAACCGACGATGTTGACGATGCCCTCTTTGATGATGCCGCTTGGAATGACATCGATGTGTTGTCGTCCGCAGGCCTCCGGGAGAAGGCAAGACGTCAGCTTGGGACTGTTGGATCAGGCAACCATTATGTGGATGTTTTCCG
>JBEEMN010000414.1:0-2636 GCA_041192625.1 Armatimonadota bacterium | reverse complement strand
GAGGGAAAGCGTGGGATCAACAAAATTGCCCGTACCGCAGGCCACAGCAGTTGCGCCCGCGAGCATGAACTCGATGGCATCCAGTGGGCAGGCAATTCCACCCATCCCGATGATTGGAATCTTGACGGTGTTGTAGCAGCGCCACACAGCAAGCAACGCGATCGGCTTAACCGCAGGTCCACTGAGGCCACCGGTGATATTGGCAAGGCGGAATTTCCGCTTGCGCGGATCAATCGCTGTACCGACAACTGTGTTGATCATGCTGAGGGCATCCGCACCCGCATCCTCACACGCCTTTGCAATCACCCGGATGTCCGTAACGTTTGGAGACAGCTTCGCGATTACGGGCATCGATGTAACTTTACGTACAGCAGCAACCACCGATGCGGCAAGCTGTGGATCTGTCGCGTAGTCCAGACCATGGGAGACATTTGGACAGGAAATGTTTAATTCAACGGCATCCGCCGCACCAGCTGCCGTCAGGCGCTCAACCACATACGCAAAGTCATCGGGGTTTTCGCCAGGGACATTGACGATAATCGGGCAATCGAAGCAACGCAGATACGGAGCCTTATTGGCGAGGTAGTCATCGATGCCGCCGTTTTGCAGCCCGATAGCATTGAGGATTCCCGATGCGGTTTCAACGATGCGCTGCGGCGGGTTACCCAGCCTTCGCTCACGTGTTGTGGCCTTTACTGTTACCGCCCCGAGGCGGTCAAGCGGAACCAAGTCCTTGGTTTCACTACCAAATCCGAATGTTCCACTCCCTGTTGTGACAGGGTTACGCATTTTGAGGGAGCCGATTTGCACGGTCATGTTCACTGTGCTCACCATGCCACCTCACACCCGGGATAGACAGGACCATCGGTACATGTACGCGAGAAAACACCATCACGCATCTTCACGACGCAGCCAACACAGATGCCCACACCGCATGGCATGAATGTCTCAAGCGAAACCTGGCAATCCACTCCGTGTGCTTCGCTAAGCTCACCAACGGCTTTCATCATGGGGGTAGGCCCACAGGTGTAGACGCGACTATCTGATTTTAACAAAGGAAGTAGTGCATCGGTGACACGACCATGTACACCAGCAGAACCATCATCGGTGCAGTAAATGACTTCAACACCCGCATCGAGAAGACCATCATCTCCGACCAGAAGATTTGCGGTCCGCGCGCCGATAATCACCGTAACCATGGCATCTGGTGCACTTGTGCGAATTGTCTTGGCTAAATAGTTGAGCGGAGGAACTCCATAACCTCCCCCCACGAGGATGTGATGTATTCCCTTTATCGGCTCTGAATCAAAGATGCGCCCCCCCAGCGGACCGAGGACATCAATGGAATCGCCGGGGAGCATACGAGACATCGCGGTGGTCGTAGGTCCATAGACAGAAAACAGGATCGAGATTTCGCCGGCATCCGGGTTCACCGTGTAGACAGAAAAAGGCTTACGCAGGATTGCGGAACCTGTATCTGCGGCAACAGCGATGAAATGTCCCGGGCGGGAATGCGAGGCCAAATGGGCACTCTTCATGGTCAGCACAAAGTGCCGTGGCGCAGAAAGCGGTGTAACCGAGACAACCTGCGCAGCTTCCTTTTTAATCACACCAAAGTATATCCTGATGCCAACAAACCGGAATAACTCGTACGTTTACACACCATGTAGAAAATTAATCATTCACTTACTTGACATCATTACACTCACATGAAAGAATACAACATCGCAGAAAATGAGTCACTTTGACACCATCACCAAAGCGACAAGAGCAAGGAGAAAGCCACTATGCCAAAAACAGTAGGAATTGACCTCGGAACGACGAACTCATGCGTCTCCGTACTTGAAGGCGGAGAGCCAGTCGTAATCGCGAATGCAGAAGGTGCACGTACAACACCATCGATTGTTGGCTTCTCAAAAACAGGCGACCGCCTCGTCGGAGCACCAGCAAAGCGCCAGGCTGTCGTAAACCCGGACCGCACACTCATCTCCATCAAGCGCTTCATGGGTACCGATCACCGGTCCACCATCGATGGAACCCCATACTCCCCTGAGCAAATTTCTGCGATGATTTTGCAGAAGCTCAAAGCAGATGCTGAGGCTTATCTTGGTGAATCGGTCACTGCCGCGGTCATCACAGTCCCTGCTTACTTCAATGACTCCCAACGCACCGCGACCAAGAACGCCGGTGAGATTGCTGGACTCAAAGTCCTCAGAATCATCAACGAACCAACCGCTGCAGCACTTGCATATGGTCTTGACAAAAAGGACAACGAAACCATTCTGGTCTACGACCTCGGTGGTGGAACCTTTGATGTCTCCATCCTCGAAGTTGGCGATGGCGTCTTCGAAGTGAAGTCAACCAGCGGTGATACAAACCTCGGTGGTGATGACTTTGACCACAAGGTTATCGAGTTCCTTGCAGCTGAGTTTGTTGGGTTTGGGCGCCATCACACTGGGGGCGGTGGTCCTCTACAACTATTGGACCTCGCGCAAAAACGAACCGCGTCAAGCCGACCCCTTGATTGATCCGGTGGCCACCGAGCCCCCCTTGGAGTCTGAAGAGAAAGCCCCCCCAGAGCCCATCCTGATTGACGATTTCACCAACCTGCCCCAACCCGAGCGCAAAGCCCAGTT
>JBEEMN010000413.1:0-2644 GCA_041192625.1 Armatimonadota bacterium | reverse complement strand
GGGTCTCAAAGGAGCCCATCCCGGATGCGCTTACAGACCCAATCCTGTCGAGCGGCCACTCCAACCGTTCGAGGTACGCGCTCGGCGTCCCCGTTGCCCGGCAGACATACATCGACATCGCAGCTGCCCCCGTCTGCACAATCCCGCACGCTGGGTAGTTTGCACGTGAGACCCAGTTCGATGCGCCAATGCCAGGGCGGAGCAATGTTCCTTCGAGGTCACGGTGGACATCCGTGCCACCGCGGGATGTAAGCAAAACGGCATCCGATGTGTCTTTAAAGTAATCCGGGTGGATCGCGACGGCTTTGGCTTCATCAGGGGACAAAACCTGCCTGCCGGGGAAGAAGCGGGCCGCGGTGCCGAGGAGGATGTGCGGGGCACGGAAGTAGGGCGAAAATTGGTTAATGTAGTAGTGTGTATCCGGAAGCGGCTGATTATCCGCACCAGAAAACGTCAGGAATTTAGATTTCGTCCACGTCCGGAAGTCAGTACTTTCCCAGCGGCTGATCCACCGGATCCCGCGCTGCCAAGTACGTCCGTACACAATGTACTTTTGTTCCGCATCTGACCAAAGTGGAACATTTTGGCTGTCAAAGGCAAAGTGCACCGTGTCATTGGTGATCGTTGGACCAGTCGTTACTCGATTCCAATCGATGCCATTTGGGCTGGTAAACGCAACCAGATGATTGTCATTTTCATTTGGGCGCTGCTCGACGCCGATGCCCTTCCACCGCTCACTTGGCGCCACCCCCCGCCGATTGTCAAACATGATTCCCATGCTATGGGTGCCACATTTGCTTTGCGGGATGATGACATTATTTATCGCTGTACCACCTTGGCGATACTTATTGATACTTAATCGGGTGAAGTTCTGGCCATCATAGGATTCTGCCACACACAGAGATTCATCCCCTGTATTGTGCTTTGGTACCGGAAGACCACGATAGTACAGACGATAGTTTGTGCTACTCGCAATGACCGTTGCGTAGTTGCAAAACGGACCCTCCCAAGGCTTATCGAAGGTGAAGACACTCCCCCGTGAAACGGGGGAGTGACAGACGAGGCGCACACCTTTTGCTTTACGCACCAGGTGGGCATCGATGAACAGCTCACGGGATAACTCCATGCCACCCTGTTCACCACAAAGCATCCCGCTTCCTAAGCAGTCGGCTCCACGGGAATCATGATTTGCATCGAATTGTCAGAGTGGCTACTCATGGTGTAGCACTCGACATCCGGAGTTCCACGATGCTTATAGCCACTCGCTGGCAACCAAGTCGAATATATGTAGCCAAACGCCGGCCCGATAGCATCCATCGGGACCGTGAAGACCGCATAGTGCCCTGGCTCGATATCGTGGATACGGAAGCCATCCGGGACGAGCATGCCCTCTTTGTAGTCCATGGCAATCGTGTACGTAAACACACCATCTGGCTGGAAGTCAGAGCCAATTCCGTAGCAATGGTCGGGAAATCCGCCGCCCAGAATGGGAGCAAAGCGCTCACCCATTTGCTTCCAGAGCGCTGGGATTTCGCTGTTATCACTGCCAACCCATGTGTAGCCGTATACATGGTAGCCAGGCATATCTTTGAACTCAGGAATCAGCTCCATGGATTAACCTTTCTCTACTGGGACATCCGGGAGGTTGCTGTAATCCTGCCACGACCCGTAGTAAACGCGTACTTTCTTATAGCCGAGCAGCTTGAGGGTAAACAGTGACTGGGATGCTCGTCCGCCGCTTGCACAGTAGGTAACGATTTCCTTGTCCGGGGTAACACCCTTGTCCGCATAGAGCTTCATCAGCTCAGCGGCAGGCTTAAACGTATAGCCCGGAAGCTGCACATTTTCCTTCCAGTCCACATGAACCGCACCGGGAACACGCCCAGCCTTCTTCGAGCCACCACCCGGTGTGGCACCGGTGTACTCAGCCGTGGTTCGCGTATCAAGTACGATGACATTTGACTTGCGCTGCGTGAGCATCGGGAGCGGACACGTCATATCTTTCACTTCGCGTGTGCGGAACCGTGATCCTTCGACCTTAGGGACAAGGTCGGTCACTGGTAGCTTCATCGCCTGCCATGTCGCCCAGCCGCCGTTGAGCAAGGTCACTTTTTTGTGGCCAAAAGCATTTAGGAGATACCAAAGTCGTGCTGCGTGGCGTCCACCCTCATCACAGTACGCCACCACATGCGTATCATTCCCAATACCAGCCGCTTCCATTGTCTTTGCAAATGCATCCGAGCGTGGGAGGTAGGTAAACCGGTCATCGGAGTTGCGCAGCGCACCCGCATCGAGGAGCACGGCACCTGGAATATGCCCAGTTTTGTAGGCATCCGCCGAGCGCATATCGACAATCCGAACCTTCTCCGCATTGCGCGGATCGGCCAGCCACTGTACATCGGTGAGCATTTTTGCTTCAGGGTATTGGTATCGCATAGGGGATTATACCGATGCCGATACGGACATCACTTCGAGCCCTGGATGCAGTACAGCCCCTCCGATGTCCGGATAACCAGCTTGTTGCCGACAAGCGCCGGGGATGCCATGCACATGTCATCCTCAGTCAGGCGGTTCTGGGGCTGAGTGACCTGGCGCTTTATCCGGCGCCCCTGGTCTTCCAGCTCAAGGACTTCCAGCAGGTGCA
>JBEEMN010000412.1:0-2646 GCA_041192625.1 Armatimonadota bacterium | reverse complement strand
CGGCAATGCACAGGGTAGCTCGACGGAAGTGGATGTCAATATCGCACGCGGCGTGATGATCATTCAGCGCCGTGAGCTCCTCGAGCAACCTTATTCCATTAAGAACGAAGGCAGTGCGGTCAAGAATGTGTGGATTGAGCATCCGCGGGATGACAACTACACCCTCGTCGCGCCGAAAGAACCACAAGAGAAGACAACGGGATTTTTGCGCTTCGAAGTGGATGCGCCTGCGGGCAAGACAACAGCGCTTACCATCAAGACCCAGCGGCTGGTCAGTGAAGAGGTCGGCCTCCTCGATGGCGGCATCGACCGTCTGAGCACGTATTCCAACAGGCCAACCGGTGTCAGCCCAGCGGTCAAGGCGATTCTGGCCAAGGTTTTGGCGCTACGTCAACAAGTGCAAACCCTGCAAAGTCAGCTTGCTGAGCGACAGGCGGAGCTCGATGCAGTAGGCGTCGACCAGGACCGTATCCGCAAAAACATGGCAGCCTTGGATAAGAGTGACAGCCTTTATAAGCGCTATGTGAATGAGCTTGAGATGCAGGAGAACACTTTGGTTGCGGTCCGCAAGACGATGGCTGAGCTGCGCACTAAGCTTGGCACCGCTGAGCGCGACCTTAGGGCCTTCATCAGCGAACAGTCGACACTAGCGAAGTAAGGTCTGAACCATCGCAAATCGCGGCGTAACGACAAACACTGGTACTAGGTCGAAGTACATTCCACCCGTCCAGTGCTCTGCGAGCTACACACCAAGCTTGGCACCGCTGAGCGGGACCTAAGGGTCTTCATCAGCGAACAGTCGACACTAGCGAGGTAAGGGTTTGTATCAGTTTGTCTCGTGAGAATCCCGATGCTCGGTGCGAACCTGTTCGGGATTCTCTGTGTTGATTTACCAAAAACCGATGTCGCATTTAATGTGCAAATGACACAGAGTTAACTGTGATTAACTCCACTCTAGAGTCGGCTGTCATCTATTCAGTCAAATAATGACCGGGTGAGCGACATCCTGCCTATTGTCAGGCACCAGGATTGGGTATTAACTGGGAGTCGAAGGTTGGACGTTAACGTAGTGTTGTGAATCGTTACGGAGATTATCTGAACAATCCTCGTAGACAATCGTTTTATATCCCACGATAATCGCCATGTTAATTTAGACTTCCCGAATAACTGCCCGTACCAATGTCTAACGAATCACAACGCCAACGAACCCGCGAGCGCCGCAAACGCACTGGCAACACAGCAAGCACTCCCCTCCCTATCAACCGCCGACAGTGGACTGTCTTTGCACTAACCGCTGTGGTCGCTGGGATAATTGCCCTTGTCAAGCCCCTTCGTACACAGCTGATTGCATCCCTGAAGGCGATGTCGACCTCCCTGCAACCCGAGCTCGTCGCGATTGTCATCGTGGTGATCATCGCCATCTACCTGATGCCGGGAATGGATGATCGCCTGGCAACGCTGTTTGGTAAAAAAGAGGCTAGACCGATTGCGAAGCCAAGGCGACGCAGCCGCTCACACCATCGACATCCAGATATCCACGGCTCACGTACACACGATGGCGAGTAAGGTCGTTTGCAGCGTTACACGGCTTTGATGTCCCGCTAGCGCTTCAGGACCAACACCCACAGCTAAAGCTTTAGGAAAGGCGTCAGCTTTTCAAGCGTCTTCTTCCCAATGCCCTTGACCTCACCAAGCTGGTCAATCGACTTGAAGCCTTGCAGCTCCTTGCGCTTATCCAGAATCCGCTGCGCAGTTGCATCCCCGACGCCCGGCAAGTGCACCAAGTCGGTAAGCGTGGCCTTACTCAGCACGATCTGTCCATCCGATGGGCTTTTCCACTTCCGCTTCCCACCTCCAGCCTTGGATGCCGCAGCTGGATGGCCTCCAGTTCGGCTCCCGGATGCCTTTATCGCAGCAGCAACTTTACTCCCCCTTGCTGCCGCTTGTGCAAAACCAGCCTGGACCACGGCTTCCGCGGCATCGTTCTTACTAGGAACATGAATCTGCGACTCATCCACCGCATGCTGCGCAAGATTAATACTGCTACGCTCCGCATCCGGGAGAAAGCCCCCCGCTGCCAAAATGGCATCGTTGATACGGGCACCATCCATGAGTGGCACAATCCCTGGATGCTTCACAGCTCCCGTCACATACACCATGATCGTCGGTTCAGCTCCCGCAACCGCAAGCGTCGAGACAGGTCTTGCCGTGGGGTTTCCATGCGGCTGCAGCCTCTCCTTGTTTGCGGATGCCTTCTTCGCCGCCGGATGCATCCCGGGCGTACTACTCCCACGCGCCGTCGATCCGATAATTCCAAGCACGACCAGCGCCACCGCGCCTGTCACAATCCCCGATTTCCGCAACCCATCCTGTGCATCCCACCATGCAGCAACCGTCATAGCACCCACCCTCGTTTTCTGTAGATGCATTACTAATCGAAAAAATGTGCGCTAAAACTACATTAATTTTCAACATTTCGTCATGCCACAGGTGTAGACTCGCTACCAAGTGCATATCCTGATTGCCCCAGACAGCCACAAGGGTGGCCCGGATGCCCCTCTGGTCGCAGAGACAATCGCCGCTGCCTGGCGCTCCATCCGACCAGCGGATGTGATTACATGCATCCCAATCGCGGATGGCGGTGAT
>JBEEMN010000411.1:0-2646 GCA_041192625.1 Armatimonadota bacterium | reverse complement strand
TTTTTTGTTCAGTCTTGAATCTGTTCGCAGCCGGGATAAGACAGACCATTGCAGCCAGAATCAATATTCCCCAAAGCATCCGTCGGATGGTCATCAATGCTCAATCCCCTCAAGTTCCGCCGCCAAGGCATCCAGGTAGCGTGCAACACTCCATCCACAGCCCTGCTCTGTCGCGGCATCGACAGCAACTTCAATTGTATCGACATACGCAAATCCAGTCCGATGCCCAGGACTTTCAACGCTAAGCAACCGGCGAAGAATCGCCAAAGTCCCCTGCAATGCATCCGCTGGAATCACTAGATCGATACCATCCAAATTCAAAAGAGCCACACAAGCATCTCGGGCGTCATTGTACGTCAGGACCTGTTTGATCCGGACAGCAGCCTGTTGTAAACAGTGCATATCGATGATGACATCGAGGCGGCCAATCGCCCCAAATGCGGTGTCAAGTTCCTTTTGTGCTCTTAGTAACAAGCCCTCACGAACCGCAAACCGGGTTCCCTTGGCGGCAAGAGCCCGGGCGGGCGGTTCCCCAAGGCGCGTGTGGACATCTGCGAGGACAAGGCCAATCGAACTCTGGGCCCGACTTGCGCTGGCAATGGCACGGTCCAGCATCGGCAACGCCCGTGGGGAATGGTCAGCATCTAAGACATTAATGGCATTGTTCAGGGTCGCAAGGATATCGTTCAGCTGTTCCTGAAGGGCAAAGACATGCCCAGCGACAATCAGAATCGCCGGGTCATTGACCGGGACATTCCAGATGACGAGTCGCTGGAGCGGCGCGAGCAGACTTTGAGGCGAAAATGTCTTACGCAAGCGCTGGCGATAGTCGGCTTGAGCATCCCAAGGTTTGGATGCAGACCGCTGCCGCAGTCGTGCACCCGATGAGCGAAAGCCAAGACGCTTGTTACTCAGCTGCGTGACTTGCCCGGATGGATACAGCGGCTGTACACGCTGCGCATAATCTGATTTCAGGTTTCGTACACGAATCGCATCCGATGGATGTGTGGAAAGAAGCTCAGCAATGGAGCTTGCTTGTGCCTGATCATCAAGGAAGCGCCACCAAGCATCATAACTGAATCCTGTCTTTGCTAGACGTTCCGTGGCAAAGCGGTCCGCTTCAAGTTCATGCGTCCGGGACCAGCTGAGTGCGGTCAGAATGGTGATGCCATTGAGGATCAATCTTAGTGAGCGGTCTTTTGTTGGTATCCGATCGATAACGACTTTGAGCAGAATGGACTGGCTTAGCTGGCGCCATGCGTGATGACGTTCAACATGGCCAAGTTCATGCGCGATGATGCCGGCAAGGATGTCATCCGTTTGCGCCCACATCGCAAGCCCACGTGTGATGAGAATTGTGTTCCCTGGCAGCGTCCAGGCGTTGATTACCGCAGTGTCCAGAACAAGGATACGAGGCGATGTTTTGTCGTCAGACAGAATCTTCGTGATGCGGGTGACCGACTTGTTTAGCAGTGGATCGTTCAGAATGCCATTGGCAGTTGTGATAGCTGATGAGAGTATGTCGCCTAACCATCGCTCTGGATTTTGCATCGATGCACATCTCCTCAATCAGTGAAATGTGTTCCAACCAGCCTGCCACTGTTTGGAATCCTAAACCATGTTAACAGTGTTCCAGCCGCGCTGCCGCCAAGCCATGTCAATAACGGTGACTTTCCACACGGGTAGCGACCTGATCAGCATCAAGAGCATCGTGTAACTATATCTACGCAGCTTGACGGCGATTGGACAACCAAAGCCATGTCAGCAGTGTTCCGGTCGCGATTCCTCCAAGATGTGCGATGAATGATGTTGTGCCATCCGCGAGAAACAAGACACCCGCGATGTTCATCACGACATAAATGAGAATCCAAGTGACCGCTTTGAGCTTGATTTTGATCGGTCCGAGCATTGAGTGGATACGCGCATCGGGATGTGCGACCATATACGCTCCCATCACGCCTGAGATTGCCCCGGATGCACCGACAACGGTTTGCTCGGGATTGACCAGCCAGTGACAGACTGTTCCAGCCAAGCCACACAGAACATAGAACCCGAAGTAGCGTGCCTTGCCAAAGAGGTCTTCGATGTTGTTTCCAAAAATCAGGAGATAGAGGATGTTTCCTGTGATGTGCCAAAAGTCGGCATGGACGAACAGATTGAAAACGCGGAAGACAAGCCCGGCGGGCATCCAAGGAGGCGCGCCTGCCAAGGCATCCATAATTGGTAAACGGCCGTTCAGGAAGACAAGCTGAAAGAGAAACAGGAGCGCACAAAAGGCGGCGATGAGCCATGTGACGACAGGGCGATTTTCGCCAGGATTGTCATCATAAACCGGCAGCACTCAGGCGCCGGGCCTTTTATCGACTTGTCTTCCAGCTCCGGCAAAAGCAAGCATAAACCAGCCCACAATCCAGGCCATTCCTCCGAGCGGAATCACCCGACCAAGGGGCTTGAACCCTGTCAGCGCATTTATGTAAAGTCCGCCTGAGAAGATAACGATACCAATACAGAACAGCCAAACGGCAATGCGAACATTACGGCCAGTCACGCCAGACAGACCAATGATAAGCAGGGCGAGTCCATGAAGAATTTGATACAGAACACCCGTCTGCCAGTTTGCCGCCTGTGCCTCGGTGAGAATGGGCT
>JBEEMN010000410.1:0-2653 GCA_041192625.1 Armatimonadota bacterium | reverse complement strand
TCAATCTTGCGTGTGGCTTTTACCAACGGGATTGCCAGTGCGGGGTATTCTGGCGCGCACAAGCTCCGGCAGCAGAAACTCTGTAAACGCAGTTGCTCCGCTTGGGCTTAGGTGGACGGCATCGGAGAAGTCGCTGTCCAGCGCCATTTCGTCCATGTTCACCAGTCGGGCACCAAGAGTATCCAGCTCGGTCGCCAAGCGGTCCAGATATGCCTGCCAGTCCGGTGTCCGG
The DNA here is from genome assembly GCA_041192625.1 of Armatimonadota bacterium. Taxonomy (GTDB): domain Bacteria; phylum Armatimonadota; class Armatimonadia; order Armatimonadales; family Armatimonadaceae; genus CAIRTT01. The sequence goes on along the minus strand of JBEEMN010000410.1, from coordinate 2,421 downwards.
TAATACGCATTCCTATGCTTGGCTGGCATCGGCATGACGACAAACACCACCTCACGGCCATCTTTGGCAGCGGCATTAAGTAAACGCATAACTTCTGGGCACAGCAACCATGTCTTTGCCATCGCTTTACGGACGCGTGCGGCAAATCGCTCGGATGAGCCATCCTCGAGGCCGGAAAAGTCACTCGCCCTCCTAAAAGTGTTGGTTGCTGACTGGCGCACGACTTTCGCCCATAGGGAATCCTGATAGGTTAGGAGAGGGACATTTTGGCGCAATATGAAGTCGTATCTGGAAACGCCATTTAGGCCGTAGGATTCAGTGATATTGACATTCTTTAGATGGAAGGCAATCGACCGGTTACCCTGCCAGCCCGGCTCAGGCGATTCGGAAAGGGTCAGGTCCATAAAGCCATAGATCAGCTTGCCGCGAACACCGGATGCAATGGCTTCCTGCGCAATGGCTGCGTGCTCCGATGACTGCGTAGCGCCGATGCCAGCATTCATACATGTCAGCCGCTGTTTTGAGCAGACAACCGTGTCGATGCCCTCTGCGATCAGCGAGTTGCCAAGAAAGAGATAGTCGTTGTTGGATGCCTTCTGAAGACGTGCCGCGAGGATACGGGTGGGGTTGTTCCGTTCAATGATGGTGATGCCAACATTCAGTATCATCAATCCAGCAGCGACCACGATGGCAAAGCGGGCCAGGCGTCGGCGATTACGGACATCCATGAAACCAACCTATCACAGCGAGGAGGCGTGGCAAGCGAGCATGCACTTGTTGTTACTTGGTATCGGAATGCTATTATCGCAAGATTCGCCTTAAAGGCAAAAACCCACGGAAAAATCCATGGGCTCTAAAACAATCAAAACCCCCGCTGAAAACGAGGGTCACGAATGGTGCCACCTACCGGACTCGAACCAGTGACACGAGGATTTTCAGTCCTCTGCTCTACCAACTGAGCTAAGGTGGCGTGGAAAACGGAGAAGACGGGGCTCGAACCCGCGACCTCCGCCGTGACAGGGCGGCGCTCTAACCGACTGAGCTACTCCTCCACAACCAATGCGCCAAAGTGGGCGAAGAGGGATTTGAACCCCCGACCACCTGTTTGTAAGACAGGCGCTCTACCGCTGAGCTATTCGCCCTCAGCACTCTGCCGCATGCTTGACGCAGGGAGAAGAATACCGCCGTCAAAGTCGCTCCGCAAGACCTAATCGTGCATTTGCCACAAAATAGCGAAAAAAACCTGAGGGGCAGTGTATTCAATGGGAGGAGTCAGCATTGTAGAATCCAGTGGATTTACGAGAAGCAAGGGGAGTGGCAATGCGCATCACTGCAATCACAGATGAGATATCGCAAGACCTTGGGGTCGCACTTGAGGTTCTTAAGGAATACGGGGCAACATCGTGCGAGCTGCGAAATGTCTATGGCGTTTACATCGTGGATGCCGACGATGCCCTGTTAGCCCGTGTGGAAACAGATCTTGCTACCGCTGAAGTGACCGTCGACTGCCTCGATACCCCGTTGTTCAAGTGCAACCTGGATGCGGTTGGGACATCGGATGCCGCAGGTGCCACTCATAATGCCGCGGAGCGAACGCTTAGCGATCAGTGGCCGCTTCTTGACCGCTGTATTGAGCTCGCTATCCGCTTCAAAACACCGTACATGCGTGTTTTTGCGTTCTGGCGTAAGGGTGAGCTGACCGCTGATCGCCGTGTCGCCATCATCGAAATTTTGGGCAAAGCCGCGGCGATTGCCGGGGCATCCGGAATCACACTCCTCCTCGAAAATGAACATGCCTGTCTCCTTGGCACCGCTGTGGAAACCGCGGATGTCGTCCGTGCCATCGGGTCGCCTTGGCTGAAAATGGTCTGGGATCCAGGTAATGCGATGATGCTTGGGGAGCGAGTGCTTCCGGATGGTTATGATGCTTGTAGCGATGTAGCCGTGCATATTCATCTCAAAGATGTAACTACAAACGCTGATGGAACCTTGGTTTGGGCATGTATTGGGTCTGGCAACGGGGACTACCCAGCGCTCTTCCAAACGCTTAAAGCCGATGGCTACTGTGGAAGCATCGCGCTTGAGACCCACTGGAAATCGCCTGATGGCAACCCCGAAACGGCGAGTCGTGCGTGTCTAGCAGTCATGCAGCAGGTGCGAGGCTAAAACCCAAATCTGCGGTGCGTGGCGAAATGCGCCCATTCGCTGTTAGCAATTTGGGATCTGAACTTTCATTGAAATCTACTGGAAACTAGTCGGCAACATCGCTGAAACAACGAGTCGTCCGTCCGTAGCGCACATACACAAGTAAAACCCATTTCTTCGATGCGTGGCGAAATGCGCCCATTCGCCGCAAAATAGAGGGTTATGTCCGCCGGGAGGCGGATGAGGAGATTTCACATGTCCATCATGGCTATGAAG
>JBEEMN010000409.1:0-2661 GCA_041192625.1 Armatimonadota bacterium | reverse complement strand
TCTGCGCACAATGGACACGTACTATAAGTCGCTGAACGATCAGCACCTTTACCGAAGCATCACCAGAGAAGAAAGTTATGAAGTCAAATCCATCGCCAATCCTGGTGTAAAAACAGCATCAACGAAGCAGGGCTTCCACTGGAAATTTCCATCCTATGGTCAGCTTTTGGCAAACAAACCGGATGACGACCCGTACTACCCACGTCTCGACCTCTGCGATGAGCAATACGAATGGGATCGGCCAGTGTATGACCAGCCTGAACTGGACTTTTCAGCCGAGCCGACGCTCCCGGGCTACACACGGGTGCAGTTTCTGCGCAGGCGGGCGTGGGAAAAGAGCTGCTATGCGCATCGGGTTGCGAAGCTGACAGGTAAACGCAACAAAGCGGCTAACCCCGTCGTGTCGCAGTCTGTCATCGACGGCTTACAGTCCAACAACTGATGCTCACTTCTCGGCGGATGTGATCATCCAGACGGCTGGTGTACGTACTCCCGGGCGGATTTCTCCACTCGGGATGACCCAGCTGCCCCGCCACGCAACAGCAGTTGTCGTGACATGCGCAAACGGAGCACTGCCAAGCGCACGGGTTCCACGCGCAGTCACTTTTGTAATGTCACCATCGAATCCCGGGTGCACCGCCTGTGGAATCCACGCGCGCGAGCCATCATCCCCGGAGAGAACCGCAAGACCATCCGCGATTTGAGGCAGCGGACACGCCGGCGCAACCGCTGCCTTTGGCAAATCGGCCAGCCGCTTCCAGCCACCGAAAACCGTATACCGATAGCAATCTCGGAGGTAATTGCGCACCGCTTTGCCATCCGGTCCCGGATATAAATCAGCCCCGGAACACACAAAAATCGAGTCGGCGACAACACCAACGCCAGGCAGAATACGTGCGGGTCCCGGAAGCGGCGGTAGCTCAAACCATCCTTTTCCAAAGGCGGTGGAATCCATGGCAAAGACACGCTTACTCGCCGATGTCGATGCTGGCGTCTCCTGCCCACCGACCACAACCAAGAGGTCTCCAAACTTGGCAAAGCCCACATTTGCGAGCGGAATCGGAAGACTTGGTAGCGGCTCGAACACAACCTTGCCGCGCTTTTCCATCATCAGGTAGCAATTTGCAAAGTGCCGCCCCGAATCCGAGCCGCCCGCGACAACAACGCCGCCATCCACGGTAAAGCTCGCGCCATAGCCGAGCGGTTGCGGGAGTTTACCGATGGTTTCCCAGTCCGCATCCGGTTCACGCAAACGGTAAATGCGATCATGCCAGACCTTTGCGCCTCGTTCCCAAGGATACGCCATCGGGAAATTCGCACCGCCAGCGACGACCAAACTTGTGTTCAGGACACCGGCAAACGGCGCGGCGACGCCGCGGGCATTTGGGATATCCGCGATGCGGCGAAATTGCAGAAGTGTTTCCATTTTGCTGTAGATGTTAATGTCCCGCAGGCTGCGTGTCGGCGGACAGCTCTGGCTTCGGACGCACCAACAGAATCAACCCAACACTCACCAGGACTGTCAGCGAAAACATTCCGAAAATGACATTGAGCGGAATCTTGGCATCCCGCATTTTGCCAAACCAAAAGTCGGCCAGCCCACCGCAGCTGATACTCACAAGGTTCATCAGGCCATACGCCGTCGCCCGCTGCTCGGGCCGAACGACCTGTGACAAAATCGGCATATTATTGCCATCAAACAGGCCCCACCCAGCGCCGAAGAGCATCAGAAACCCGATGGCCATGCCAAGCGAGCTCGCATTTCCAACGCCAAAGATCGCTGGGACAATCAGGGCCATCCCGGTCGCGCTCACAAAAATCCGGCCACGGATATTCTTTCGAATCGCCTTGTCCGAGAGGTAACCGCCGAGGAAGACAGCACCGAGCGCAGCGAGGTTGGTGTAGAGCGTCGCGCTGACGCCGGCGAGGCCCTGTCCGATATGAAATTTGTCCTTGAGGATAGCGGGCATCCAGTCGCGCACCACCCACCCGGAGAGCGCCGGGAGAGTGAAGTAGAGGACCATCAGGATAAAGGATGGATTGGTGAAGAGTGCCTTTGCGCTTGCGGCAACGGATGGCTTTTCGATAGCCAAACCAGCTGTACCTGCCGGACGGGGCGCATCTTTCAGGAAGAAGAACAGCACAATTCCGTAGATGATTCCGATGATGCCGGCGGCATCGAAGGCAAAGCGCCAGCCAAGGGTTGGGCTATCCGCGATGTAACCCGTAAAGCCTCCGAGAATCACGCCACAATAAATGGCCGCCTGATGCCAACCAACGGCCTTCGCGCGGGTGGAGCCAAAGTGGTAATCAGCAATCAGCGCGAGCCCGGCCGGGATATAAAACGCTTCGGAAATTCCCATCGCGGAGCGCGACCACATCAGCTGCTCGTACGTCGTGGCGTGCCCCGTCAGCCATGTGATCACCGACCAGGCGAGGAGGCTTGCACAAATCGTCCAGCGGCGAGAGAAGCGGTCCGCGAGGTAGCCGCCAATCGGGCTCATCGCGGCGTAAACCCACTTGAACTGTCCGAGCATCAGTCCCCAGTTCGCATCCGAGCCGACGCTTGGGATGTCCTGCATGACGCTCGATTTCATCGCCGCGAGCATTTGCCGGTCGAAATAGTTGAGGAGCGCGACGGGTGCGAGCAGGGCGACGATC
>JBEEMN010000408.1:0-2669 GCA_041192625.1 Armatimonadota bacterium | reverse complement strand
TGGGCGAAAAATCCCATCGACCGCTTCACCCTCGCCAAAATGGAAGCCGCTGGTATCAAGCCAAGCAAACCCGCTGATAAGCGTACGCTTATCCGCCGGGCAACGTATGACCTTACGGGCTTACCGCCATCGCCTGAAGATGTACGTACATTCATTAATGACAAATCGCCGGATGCCTACGCACGGCTTGTCGACCGCCTGCTCGCCAGCAAGCACTACGGTGAGAAGTGGGGACGTCACTGGCTTGATCTCGTGCGCTACGCGGAAACGAATTCCTACGAACGCGATAATCCGAAGCCGAATGCATTTCGCTTCCGGGACTATGTCATCAAGAGCATTAATGATGACAAGCCATTTGATGTCTTCATGCGCGAACAGCTTGCCGGGGATGAAATGCCGAATCCGACGGCTGAGCAGCTCACGGGGACAGGGTTTTACCGTCTGGGCATTTGGGATGATGAACCTACGGATCCCGAGCTTGCGCGCTACGATGGCCTGGATGACCTGATCACTACCGTGGGTCAGACATTCCTTGGGCTGACCATGGACTGTGCCCGCTGCCATAACCACAAAATCGATCCGATTCCACAGGCTGACTATTATCGCCTGCTTTCGTTCTTTCAAGGCATCAACCACTTCCGGAACGGCGGCCCCACGGATGAAAAACCTGTCTTTGAAACGACATCGGAGAAGACCCGCTACGATGCCGAAATCGCTGCATTTGATGCCCGCCGGGAAACCGGACGCAAGCGGCTCGATGAGCTTCAGGCAGCCTACGGCAGGCGCCGTGACCGGGATGCGATCGCAAACGGTGACCTCTCGGATGTCCGCTGGGTGTCCTACGCTAGCAATGGAAACAATATTCCTGATTTTGCAGCGGCTAAACCAACGGGTAATGGTGCCCTGAGCCCTGCCCTCTTCGATGTCGCCCCTGCGCGTGGCAAGGGCAATATCGCCATTGCTTTCGATGCCACCCTCAGCGTCCCGCAAGCCGGCAAGGCGACGTTCTTCCTCGACTCTGATGATGCATCCAAGCTGTATGTCGATGGCAAGTTAGTCATCGACTATGATGGCAGCCACGGCGAAGGCGCGGAAAAGAAAGCTGACATCGAGCTTTCAGCCGGCAAGCATGCAATTCGTATTGCGTATGTCCAAGGGGATGCCGGATCGCCGCTGGGCCTTAGCGTTGCGTGGAGCCTTCCAGGGCTCGGCAGGCGGCCACTGTCTGTTTGGGCCAGCACGAGTGCGCTCGGGCAACCCGTCCAGCGTGCCTATGACCAGAAGCGTTTTGTGTCTGCGGGAGAGGTTGCAGAACAGACGGCGATTGAAAAGTTGCTGGATGACAATCAAACCAAGCGGCCATCCGCAAATGTGGCGCTGGTTGTCACGGAGGCTGGACCGAACCCGCGTGAGACGAATATTCTGCTTCGTGGGTTACACACAAGCAAGGGTGACAAGGTCGAGCCCGGCTACCCGGTTTGTACCGGTGGGATAACGCCTCCGCTGGATGAAGCAGCACCTGGAGCCCCAACCAGTGGCCGGCGGATGGCCCTTGCGATGTGGATTACTGGCCGTGAAAACGTGATGACCAAGCGGGTCCTTGCGAATCGGATTTGGCAATATCACTTTGGACGCGGCATTGTGCGGTCAGCGAATAACTTTGGAACTGCGGGCGATAAGCCGACGCACCCTGAGCTGCTTGACTTTTTGGCGGAAACGCTGGATTGGAATGGCTGGTCCCTCAAGGATATGCACCGCCTGATCATGACGAGCAATACGTACATGCAGGACAGTGCGCTCCGCCCGGATGCCAACCGCAAGGATTCCTTGAATGACCTCTTTCATAGGTTTGACATGCGGCGTCTACAAGCGGAAGAAATCCGTGACAGTATTCTCGCGGTCAGCGGGCTGCTCAACACCGAAATGTACGGACCAAGTGTGTATCCGGACATCGATAAGGAAGTCCTCAAAGGCCAGTCCATCCCCGGGAAAGACTGGTACCCCGAGCGCAACACGCCGCAACAGAAGAACCGCCGGTCGATCTATGTCTTTGTAAAGCGATCGCTTCTGTACCCACTGCTGGAGGCGTTTGACTTGGCGGAGACGGACCGTACATCCCCGATGCGATTCGCATCCACGCAGCCAACCCAAGCCTTGACGATGATGAATTCGACCATTTTGAATCAGGCTGGCAAAGGGCTTGCGGAGCGCATCACAAAGGAAGGTTTCTCCGATAACCGGGCGTTTGCACGGCGGGCGCTTGCGCTTGTGATGCAGCGGACACCAACAGAGACTGATGTCACCAAGCTGGTTTCGCTTGCGATTCGCTTCGAGCTTAGGGGAGCAACATCGCAGCAGGCCAAAGAATACTTGTGTCTGCTGGCACTGAATTTGAATGAGTTTGTGTATCTTGACTAGGGCGTCGGTGGTGGTGCTGCCTCTGGATGATGTGGAAACATGCAACCTTTTTTCTCTCGGGATTCACGTTGCGTTTCACGGGGCCGCTGCGGGGCAAGCAAACGCTAACACCGTTTTCTTGCACGGAGTTTGAATGAGTTTGTGTATCTTGACTAGGGCGTCGACGATACTGCAGGACACGGTTGAAGGAATCTGATTATGGACAACAAGCATTTTTGTGGTCGTACGCGACGGGAATTTCTCTGGGAGGC
>JBEEMN010000407.1:0-2671 GCA_041192625.1 Armatimonadota bacterium | reverse complement strand
ATTTCCCCAGTGTGCTGCGAGCATCCCTGCAAGGCGCCCATGGTCAGGCTGAGTGATAAACGTCAACGTGTCATTGTGCTCAGTTCGCAGCATCGGGTCTCTCCATAACAAACATCAAAGAAAAAACCCGGCTGGAATATCCAAACCGGGTTTTTGCCTTTTCCTGGGGATGTGCCAGCTTATTCGCCAGCGTACTTGTCCACATTGCCCTTGTTGTATTCAACCGGCTCGCCGATGATCAGGACATTGTTCTTGCCGACCTTTTTGTCACCCATTTTGGTGAGTGGGAGGTCAGGGATGTTGATCGTAGCGCCATCAGCTGGGGTGAACTTGCCTTCAGCCATACGGACCGCTGCATAGGATGCGATGTAGCCTTGCTCAGCTGGATCCCAGAGGAAGACCTTAGGAACGATGCCATCCTTGAGGTGACGTTGCATTTGCTTGGCAACACCAAGTCCGATGACGCTGACGCCAGCGCCCTTGGCATTCTTGCCGCCAGGGTAAACGCCAGCCTGCTCAACAGCCTTTGCGCAGCCATAGACACCAACGGTTGTCGGTGCGATGATGCCCTTGAGGTCAGGGTGCTTGGTCAACAATGCTTCTGCTTCGGTGAGGGACTTCTGATCCTTGTCATCGCCGTAGACGACATCCACGAGCTGCATCTTTGCATACTTTGGATTCTTGACAGCTGCTTGCATGCCCTTGATCCACTTGTTTTGGTTAGGAGCATCTGTGGTGGCGGACAGAATCGCAAACTTGCCTTCGTAGTTCATGATGGCGCCCATCTGCTCGATGAGGAAGTCGCCCATGGTGTCAAAGTCACATGCCAGAACGCCGAGGTCACGGTGGGTTTCATTTCCGGTGAGGTCAGAGTCCACAGTGATAATCTTGATGCCCTTAGCACGGGCTTCATCTAGGGTGCCATTGAGGGCATCCACGGAGTTTGCCGCGATTACGATAGCGGTGGCGCCACGCTGGATTTCATCCTTGATGTAGGAGATCTGTGCGGTTGGTTCAGCAACAGCAGGTCCGGTGGTGGAGAACTCAAAGCCGAGCTCCTTGGATGCCTGTTGGAAACCCTTTTCCATTGCTTCGAAGTATGGGTTACCCATGTTCTTCGGAATGAAGACGATGCGGGACGAACCGGACTTCGGTGCATCCCCGGCTCCGGCAGCGCCATCCTTGCCGGCAGGCTTACATCCTAGTGGTGCGATCGCGCCAAAAGCTGCAAGCGCAGCCAGCGCGAAAATAGACTTACGTGTCATGTTTCAATCCTCCAACTCAAACCGGCTTCACAGCGCGGCTGCTACATCCTAAATGCGACAAACGATGCGGTTCTACCTGCCACGCTTTCGCGCAGTGAAATTACTAAACAACACAGAGACAATGAGGAGAAGCCCGATAACGGCAACTTGGACTTCAGCTTTGACGCCAGCAACGCCCATTCCGGTCTGGACAACGCCTACGAGTCCCAGTGCAGTGATGGTTCCAAAGATGGTTCCGCGTCCACCGAAGATAGATGCCCCACCGAGAACAACGGCTGTGATGACATCGAGTTCGAGGCCACGTGCGTGGTCAAAGCGTGCCACTCCGAGGCGCGAGAGCATCAGCATGCTGCCGATTCCCGCCGCGACTCCCGAGAGCGTAAACAGCTGAATCAGTATCTTCCCCGTTGGGATTCCGGCATGCCTTGCCGCTTCGGCATTTGTGCCGAGTGCCGTTACCCAGCGGCCCCAGACAGTCCGGTGAAGCACGGCTGCCGCGATAACCGCGAGGACTCCAAGCAACACCATCGGGATGTGGAAATAGGTCCCAGGTAGCTGGATTTTATGGATGCCAACAAGCTCCTTTGGCATCGGGAGCGAGTGATCACCGAGGAGAATCTGCGCTACGCCGCGGAAGAGCGCCATGGTAGCGAGGGTTACGACCAAGGATGGCAGCTTTCCTTTGGAAACAAGGAGGCCATTCAGAGCACCGAGAGCGCCACCGACAACGGGTGCGATGATGATCATCGCCGCAGGTGGCAATCCGTATTTTGAAACCAGGGTCGTACAAATGGCTCCGACGAGCGCAAGAATCGATGTGACAGACAGGTCAATATGCCCGGCGATGATGACGAAGGTCATCGACAGCGCGAGAATCCCAGCCTCCATGTAGAGGGTTGACCGGTCAAAGAGGTATTCGGCATCCAGGAAGCGTGGCTCCCGGAACGCACTGAACCCAAATGCCAAGATAAGAAGGACAACGGCGACGATTTCGGGGCCAAACCGGCTGCGGATGCGGGTGATCATACAGCCTCCCCTGCACGCTTGCGGGCGCTGCGTGCAAAGCGTTCATCGGCGATGATGGCGACCAGCAGCACCAGTCCGTAGATCGCCATTTGCCAGGTGTCGGCAATCGCGAGAACAGAAAGGGCGACGTTGACTACGCCGAGCAAGAGGCAGCTAAGCGCGACGCCAGGTGCGCCACCAGTGCCACCGAATACCGAGACACCACCGATCACAACTGCTGCAATCACCTGAAGTTCAAAGCCATTTCCAATGCCACTAGGGTTGACGGTTCCGTAGCGGCTTGCGTAGAGAACCCCTGCGAAACCGCCACCAATCCCGCAGAGGACGTAGGCCATGAAGGTGACAAAGTTGACCGGGATACCCCGAAGCGCAGCGGCATC
>JBEEMN010000406.1:0-3492 GCA_041192625.1 Armatimonadota bacterium | reverse complement strand
GAGGGTCTCGAGGCGGGTTGCCTTGACGTGGCCATCACACCAAACAACATTCGCGAACTTCATGTGGCGACCAAGGATTGCACCGTTGTTGCGGCGGTTGATCAGCGCAGGGAATGGGTACGTGTTGTTTGGCTGCGTTGGCTGAGGATCTAGCAGATCCTTGCGGTAGAAGTCACCCGACTGTCCGTAGCCTTGTACTTCGGTGTAGAGAACGGTGTCTGCTGGAAGTGCAACGGATGCCATCGACATGTTGTTAGGTGGCGTAAATGCATCGCCAGCTTGGTAGTACATATTGTTGATGGCGTAGCTGCCGAAGCGGCGGCCAACATTGAACGTACCAAGCGGGTCGCCACAGTCTGCTTCACGGAACACCTGTGTGCCATCCGGGGAATACGGCTGATACACGTATTTACGGTTGCCCATAATGGTGTGGCGTGTGCCATCCACAAGGGTTCCAGTGATAGCGCTAAATGGGTCACTTGGGCAGTTGAACACCTGGGTGTTCTTCGTATATGGCTGAATAACATCCATCCAGCGTGGGGTGGAGCAGTTCACGAAGTGTGCACCTTCTGGAACACGCGCGCCATCTGCGAATGCATTTGCATGGATGACTTCGTCGTAGTCCTGAGCGTACATCATGGATGCAAGACCGATCTGCTTCGTGTTTGAGAGGCAGCTCGCGCCACGGGCCTTTTCACGTGCCTGGGCGAAGACGGGGAAGAGAATAGCTGCGAGAATAGCGATGATCGCAATGACGACCAATAGCTCAATGAGTGTAAAACCGCGGCGCATAATGCACCTCCAAATATTAAGTTTATGAACAACTTAAAGTCTAGCAATAATGCAGTTGTACTACGTAAAGGTGTTGTTAAATTATGGATAAGTACCGTGCCAAGCTACTCATCGGAGCCGCGGAGCTCATCCCAGAACAGCAAAAGCTCGTGGCGATTCGTTGTGTCTTGTCCAAAGGACTCCAGCAGATATTTGTCAAGGCGTGTAAACCACTCACGGCTCTCTGCCGAGCGGCCAAGCTTTGCATACGCTGCTCCAAGAAATGGCCAGTTAAATGGGTCGCTGCTTGCTTTTTCACTCGCATCCAGCTGTTTTACTGCATCTGCAAACTTACCTTGGCGGAACAACACAACGCCCAGCGTGTTCTTATACGTTGCGCTTGATTCTGGGTCAGACTTCTCGACCGCGACGCGCGCCAGCTGCTCCGCCTTATCAAGGTCAATGCCAGCAACCGGTAGCAGACAAGCGCTCCAGGCAACATTGTTTGCTTCAAGCGGGGATGACTGTGCAACGCTCGCGCCTGAGAGGCTTGTCGTAACTTCTGCTTTGTACTGCTCAGGGTTCCCGGCAAGCGCCAAACGATCCATATTTTCAAGGGGTCCGCGGTTCTCAGAAAGCATCGATGCAAGCTCAGCACGCGCTTCCGCCGCCTTGTCCATACGGTAATAGGCTTCTCCCGATGCACGACGCATGGATGCAGGACATGCATCATCCTTAGGACACGCACGGCCAACGAGATCAATGACATCCGCGTAAGCGCCACGGGTACCAAGAATCCGCACCGACTCGGCAAGCGTCCCGATGATCCGGGAGAAGCGCTCCGCTTCACGCATTTCTTCTGGAGAAACCATCGAAATCGGCTGCCTGCTTGCCCACCAGTCGCTAATCCGCCCTCCGGCAGCGACGATGCCGATCAGGCCGCCCACCACCAAGAGCGTTGTCACCACACGCTTGCGCGTCGCATTGTCCGGTTTCATTGCCATCGCCGTGTTATCTCCGTTTTTGCATCGTACCCGCAACTCCCGCGTTATTGCGTCAACGGTAGAATGGATGCATCGCCAGTCGCATCCGTACAGGAGAGTTCCGTGCCAGACGCATCAGCCCGCCCCGTTCCCGTTAACCACCCCGCATATCCGGCAGTTAATGTCGATGTTGCCATGGAGCTAGGCCTCCGCTCCAGCGAATATGACCTTGCTGTCGAGCGCCTAGGGCGTGTCCCGACTTACCTTGAGCTCAATATGTTCGCTGTTGAGTGGAGTGAGCACTGCGCCTACAAGTACTCCCGCAACACCCTCCGGGCATTTGGCGAGTTTAAGAAAGCTCAAGATGCCAATGCACTCGAAGGCGCCGGCGTTGTTCCTCTCGGTGACACAGGCCAGGGCATCGTCTTCAAGATGGAATCCCACAACCACCCAAGCTATGTCGAGCCATTTAACGGCTCCGCAACCGGCGTCGGCGGCATCATCCGCGACATCATCAGCATGGGCGCACGGCCAATCGCTGTTTTGGACAGCCTTCGCTTCGGCGATATCGATGGCGATACTGACATCCACATTAAAAACCGCTTCCTCTTCAACGGCGTTGTGCACGGTATTTCATCGTACGGAAACTGTCTGGGAGTTCCGACCGTTGGTGGCGAAATCACCTTCCATCCTTGCTACAACACCAACCCACTCGTAAACGCGATGGCTATCGGCGGTTGTGTTCTTTGGGTCATCCACAGGCCGGGATGGTATCCATGGCGCAACGTTTGCATCCGTGGAGATTTCCGAAGCATCCGAAGCCAAGCGCCCCAATGTCCAAGTGGGCGATCCCTTCTTCGGCAAGCTGCTGATCGAAGCGACGCTTGAGATTCTTGCTACCGGGTACATCCGCGGCATCCAAGACTTCGGCGCAGCCGGCTTTACCTGTGCGAGTGTCGAAATGTCGAGCAAGGGCAATGTTGGCATGGACATTAATGCCGATGTCATCCCGCAGCGCGAAACCGGCATGACCGCCGCTGAAATCTTCACCAGTGAGTCCCAAGAGCGCATGCTCTGCGTGGTCGAAAAGGGCCACGAAGATGAAATCATCGCGATCTGTGACAAGTGGGGCCTCAGCTCCGCCGTCATCGGAACCGTGACCGATACCGGAAATGTCGTCATCCACCACCATGGGCGTATCGAAGCCGATGTCCCTGCGCAGCTGCTCACAGATGGCTGTCCGACATACACCTTGGATGCCGCTGAACCGGAGTACATCGCGGTGTGTAAGGCATTCGACACGGATGCCCTTCCAGAGCCAGCAGACTACTCCGCAGCGCTCTTGAAGCTGCTTGGGACGCCTACCATTGCGAGCAAGCGCTGGGTTTTTGAAACATACGACCACCAGGTGCAGACGCAGACGGAAGTGGTTCCCGGTGCTGGAGATGCCGCAGTTCTCGCGGTGCGTGCCGCGGGTGGCCGCCGTATCGCTGCCACCACAGACTGCAACCCACGCTGGTGCTTCCTCGATCCATTCCTTGGGTCACAGCACGCGGTTGCCGAAGCAAGCCGTAACCTCAGCTGCGTTGGCGCGGTTCCCGTTGCGACCACCGATAACCTGAACATGCCGAATCCTGAGAAGGAAACCGGCTTCTGGCAGTTCACCCAGTGTGTGCACGGACTTGCGCAAGCCTGTGATTTCTTCAATGCGCCGGTTGTGTCTGGAAATGTCAGCTTC
>JBEEMN010000405.1:0-2673 GCA_041192625.1 Armatimonadota bacterium | reverse complement strand
AACCAGCTGCGTGAGCTCTTGACCCAGTACGGGAACATTTTCGAAGTCTGGTTTGATGGTGCCAACGGCGGGGATGGCTACTACGGCGGAGCCCGCGAAACACGGACCATCGATAACAAAACCTATTACGACTGGGCTACAACGCGGGCGATGGTCCGCGAACTGCAGCCGGATGCTTGTATGTTCTCGGATGGCGGTCCGGACTGCCGCTGGGTTGGAAACGAATCCGGCTACGCGGGAAATCCGTGCTGGGCGACCATCAAGCCGGATGACATCTGGCCAGGGCATGGCGAAGGCGAGCACCTGATGCGCGGCGATCGGGATGGTGCTGCGTGGATTCCTGCCGAAGTGGATGTCAGTATCCGCCCGGGCTGGTTCTGGCATCCAAACCAGGACAACGTCGCAAAGGATGAGAAGCGCTTGACGCAGATCTGGTTTGACAGTGTGGGCCGGGGAGCAAACCTCATTCTAAACCTCCCTCCGGACCGCCGCGGCGTGCTCCCGGAAGTCGATGTCGTGCATTTGCAGAAGTTCAACCGCCATGTGTCCGCGATGCTATCGGAAGACATCGCGCGTGGTGCAAAGGTTACGGCATCCAATGAGCGTGGAGGCTCCAGGCAGTTTGGTGCCGGCAATCTTACCGATGGAAAAGATAACAGCTACTGGGCCACCGATGATGCAGTTAAAGATGCCGAGTTTGTGGTCACGCTTCCAAAGCTGCGTGAGATTTCGGTGATTAAGCTCGCCGAGCACATCGCGCTTGGGCAAAGGGTGGATAGCTTTAAAGTAGATGTCCGTGTGGATGGTAAGTGGGTTCCGTGGGTCGAGGGCTTCCAAGTGTCCGCACAGCGTGTGCTCCGCGGTACGCCTGTCGTAACGGATGCCGTTCGTGTGGCTGTGAAAGCAAGCGCCTGTCCTTGTCTGACAAGCGTTTCGATTTACCGCGAGCCCCATGTCTGAGGTCACTCCGCAGCTGACCGCCATCGAGCGCGCCCGTCGTTCCCAAATCATTGCGGGGGCGGCGGCGTGCATCTCGAAAAATGGCTACAGCGCAGCAAGCCTGACGGCAATCGCAAAAGAAGCCGGTGTTGGTAAAGGCGTTATCCTGTACCACTTTGGCAACAAGGACACCTTGATCGAAGAGGTGTTGAAGCATGTCTACGTGCTTGCGGATGCTGAAGTCGGCACACGCGTTCGTGCGCAAACGACGCCCAAAGGCTTACTGGATGTCTTCATTTCCGAGAGCTTTGTCTTTATTAGTGAACGTCGCGACTATGTGATCGCGCTCCTGCTCATCCTCGCCGATGGTCATGCGGCATCTCGTATTGTGCATGGCGCAGTTCAGTCATCCACGCAAGATCTCAAGAACATTCTTGAATACGGTCAGCGCGAAGGCGTGTTCCGCGCATTCGATGCCGGCGAGGTTGCCAAGATGATCCGCACGCTCATCGATGTCGCGAGCTATGCGCTGCGGGATAACCCATCGGCGGATATGAGCATCTACGCCCATGAGGCGCGCAGCTTTATTCAGGCTGCGATTTACCTGTAGCGGCCATCAACAAGCCCATTTAATCCCGCCAATCCTAACTTACTGTACACTGTCGGGAAATAACTGACCGAGTGGTCAAAAATGATGTAGGGACTCCATGCGCAACGAAACGTTTCCAACCATTTCGCTCCTTCTTGGCGCCAAGCTTCGATCCACGCTTGATTCCGATGTTGCATCTAAGCGAGCTGCCGGTGCAGCACACCTGGTGATGATTGATGGACATCTGGCTTATAGCCACAGCGCGGGCTATCGGGACATCGGGGAAAAGCTGCCGTTTACACTGGACACGGTGGTCCGGATGTACTCGATGACGAAGCCCATCACCAGTGTGGTTGCGATGATTTTGCACGAGCGTGGGGCATTTCTGCTCGATGATCCGATTAGCAAATACATCCCGGAGTTCGCCGCGGCCACCGTTTTACTTGGCCCTGCGGGAATTCAAAAGCCCGTCAAACCAAAGCGGCCGCTGACGATTCGGGACTGCTTCCGCCACACGACGGGCTATTCCTATGGTGATGATTTTCGCGTAACGGCATTCCATATTCGGGAAAATCTGACATTCCGGCCACCATCCGGCATGTACCCACCCGATTTGACGATTGAGCAAGCGGCGTCGGCCATGGCCCGTATTCCCGCGGTCCATCACCCAGGGGAGAAGTTCACCTATGGACATAGCACAGATCTCCTCGGACGTCTTATCGAAATCTGGGCTGGCAAGCCGCTGGACCGCGTGTTTGATGAACTCATTATCAAGCCCCTTGGTATGAAGGACACCGCATTTCAGGTTCCTGGCCGCCTTAAGAGTCGTTTTGCATCGACTTACTATCAAAAAGATGGCGAATTGAACATCCAGGATTCCTATCGAACCAGCGATTTCAACAAGGGCTTTAAGTTTCTTGCCGGAGGCAGCGGTCTTGTCTCAACGATTCGGGACTATGCCATTTTCTGTACCATGCTGGTCAACAATGGCAAGCATGGTCGCAGTCAGGTCATCAAAGCGGAAACTTTGCAGCAAATGTTCACCGACCAGCTCGCGGGCGTCGCGGGAGGCTTTCAGTTTGGCCTTGGCTTTGCCATCGACAATTTGAAAGTCGGAGCTGGGTCGTCATCCCGGATGGTCAAAT
>JBEEMN010000404.1:0-2675 GCA_041192625.1 Armatimonadota bacterium | reverse complement strand
TATGCCAGACTGGTTTAAACGTAGTAAATCGCCCGAGGTACCAGAGGGTGCTTTTGTAAAATGCACAGGCTGTAATGCCATCCTCGTAACCAAGGATTTCGAGCGTGACAATAAAGTGTGTCCGCGCTGTGCCTATCATCATCCATTGTCAGCAAACGAGAGAATCGCGATGCTTACCGATGAAGATTCATTTGTCGAGTTTGGCAATGACATCGCATCGACAGACCCACTAACATTCCCTGGGTATGCACAAAAGCTCACGGCTGGTCATAGTGAAGATACCGGCCGGAACGATGGCTTGGTCACTGGCCGTGCATCGATTAGCGCGCGTCCTGTTGTGCTTGCAATCTCAGACTTTCAATGGGGCCGCCTCGCAGGAACGATGGGCTCAGTCTTTGGCGAGAAGTTTGCCGTGGCCGCCGATGTTGCCCTTGCAGAAAACCGCCCGCTAATCACATTCTGTGCGAGTGGTGGTGCCCGAATGCAGGAGGGCCTCGTCTCGCTTATGCAAATGGCGAAGACAAGCCATGCTGTTGCCAAGCTCCGGGATGCAAACATCCCTTACATTGTTGTCCTAACGCACCCAAGCACCGGTGGTGCTGTCGCAAGTTATGCATCCTTAGGTGATGTCATCTACGCAGAACCGGGTGCTACGGTGGCCCTCTCAGGTGAGCGTGTTGCAGCACAGGCGCAGACACAGAAGGTTCCTGCGAACTACCGGACTGCTGAGTTCGCGCTTGAACACGGCATGATTGACCGTGTGGTGCACCGTCGCGATATCCAGTCATACATCACCCGTACACTGCTGTTCATGCAGTCACCATCCAAGTAGGACAAACCATGGAAGATATGACCATCATCGAGTTTGAAACCTTCCTGGTTGAACTTGATAAAAACATTGCAAAGCTGAAGTCTCTCGCGGCCCGTGAAGGCGATACGGCAGCATCCAACGAAGCAAAACAGCTCACCAAAGAGCGCGCACAGCTTGTCGAGAAGTTTTTCCGCAAGCTGACGGCCTGGGATAAAGTCCTCCTCGCACGACACAAAGACCGGCCGTATACATTGGATTATGTTGCGGCGCTCTGTGATGATTTTCTTGAACTACACGGAGACCGTGCGTTTGGAGATGATGGCGCTGTGGTGGGTGGATTTGCCCGCATGGCCGGCCGTTCGCTTATGTTGATTGGTCAGCAAAAGGGACGCGATCTCAAGGAACGTCAACGTAGAAACTTTGGCTACATGAAGCCGGAAGGCTACCGTAAAGCCCTGCGTCTGATGGAAATGGCAGAGCGGTTCAGCCGGCCGGTCCTTACATTCATTGACACGCCTGGTGCAGACCCCAATGTCCCATCCGAACAGCGAGGCATCAGCGAAGCCATCGCGCGCAACCTCCGCGAAATGAGTGTCCTCAAGACCCCAACAGTCGCGGTTGTTGTCGGTGAAGGCGGTTCCGGTGGAGCGCTTGGCCTTGCCGTTGCCGACCGCGTCTTGATGCTCGAACACAGCTTTTATTCGGTCATCGCACCGGAAGGGTGTGCATCGATTCTCTACCGTGATGCAACCCGTGGTGCTGATGCAGCCAAAGCGATGCGCGTGACCGCACAGGATGCGCTTGAGCTTGGGCTTATTGATGAGATTATCCCAGAGCCACTTGGTGGTGCGCATTTGGATGTTACGACAACAGCGGAAAACCTTGAGCTGGTGGTGAGTAAGCACCTCGATAACCTGACTGCTCTGCCCATTGGCGAGCTACTCGAGCAGCGTGGCAAGCGCCTCCGGGCACTTGGAAAGTTCGAAATCAGCGTCGACCGCTGGAGAACTGCCGGTTAAATCCCGAAATCTTGACTACGTTCCTCTTAGGAATGTAGAATGCAACGTCGTCGGATTGTGAGAATCCCATTGCACAGTACCGGGTAGGCCGGTTTCCGACGCAGGAGGCAACGTATCAATAACCGTGATCCACGCGGATTCTTCCGCGACCGTGACTTAGGTCCGCGCATCAATGAGCGCATTCGAGTGCGTGAAATCCGTGTCGTCGATGCAGACGGCAACCAAATGGGTGTGATGACACCCCGTGAGGCTCTGGACATCGCCCGTGAGCGAGGGCTGGACCTGATTGAGGTTGCAGCTAATGCTGTGCCACCGGTCTGCCGGATTATGGATTACGGCAAGTTCAAGTACGAACAAGGCAAACGTGACCGTGACAATGCGAAAAAGCAACGTCAATCGGAAATGAAGGCCATCACGCTACGCCCTGTCACGGACACCCACGACCTTAATATCAAGATCCGCAACATCATCAAGTTTTTGAGTGGCGGCGATAAAGTCAAGGTAACTGTACGTTTCAAGTCACGTGAGCTTTCACACCCTGAATTTGCGCTTGAAAACCTCCGAAAAATCACAGAAGCAGTCGTTGCTGACGGCATGGGACTCCTCGAAAGGGAGCCATTGACCGAAGGCAAGCAGATGATTATGATTCTCGCGCCAAGCCGTGAGGCTATCCGTAAGGCAACCATCGAACGTGAGCGTCAGGCTGCTGAAAAGGCCGCCCGTCTTGAGCGCCGTGGTATTCCAGATGCTGATGGCAACTATCCAGCTCCGGATGAAGACGACGAAGATGAAGAAATCGACGACGACGACACCGATGAGGATGATGACGAGGATGACGACGACGA
>JBEEMN010000403.1:0-2683 GCA_041192625.1 Armatimonadota bacterium | reverse complement strand
GTGAATGAAACAATAAAACCCTTGCTTTGGCAGCTGGTACGTAGCCATATGAAAGCAATGACTGACCGTGACTTGAAGACCATGGTCTTTCTGGATGCGATGCGCTTCGATGCGATTGGAAAAATGTAAGCTATGCCAGTACGCAACATAAGGCAAGAGATTCAATGGCCACGCGTCCTATTCCGGGATCGGACCCTGCGCCTCCTCTGGCTTGGGATGACGATCTCAACCATTGGTGACTTTGTAACGTGGACAGCCCTGACATGGTTTGTTGCACAAAAGACAAACGATGGTGCTGCAGTGGGAGGAATGCTCCTAATTTGGGCGTTGCCATCAGCGATTACATCCCCATTACTAGGACGCTTGATGGACCGGGTCAACATCAAGCCACTCTTTGTCATCGACAATGTCTTTCGAGGCATATTGATGGCGGTTTTACCGATCTGGCACCACTACGGGGATATTCCAATCTGGGCCCTATATGTGGTGGGAGCACTCTGCGGCGCTTTGGCCCCAGCTACAAGGGTGGGTGCCGGCTTGATCATCCCCCGGGCGACGCTCCAGAGGCGCCTTCCGTATATCAATACTGGCTTTGCCGTGACGGAACAAATCGCTGGAATCCTTGGACCACTGGTCTCAGCACTCACGATTGGGCGTATGGGGGCCATTAATGCGCTCTGGTTTGACACCGTCAGCTTTTTATTCCTTGCGTTGATACTAAGCACAATGCCCGTGCGCTTTTGCCTCCCACTATCGACAAAGGAATCCCAGTCGCAACAAGCAACGAACGACGTTCCCGAGAAAAAGTACCGGATGCATCCAGCTGTGCTTGCTGTGACAGTACTCTCGGGACTCTTCTGGTTTTCCTATGGTCCAACTGAGGCTGCACTGCCGCTATACGTGCCAAAGCAGCTATCTGGAGGAATAACCGAGCTTAGCTACCTGTTTATGGCGGTCAGCATCGGTGCATTGCTGGGCGGGCTGCTAACCCCAAGACTTGCATCTCTGCGGAGGACTGGTCTGATTCTGACATCCATCATGCTTGGATGGGGGGCACTTCAGATAGTTTTCTCATATCAACATGATTTCAAAGTTGCATGGATGATTTGGTTTGTGGCTGGCATCGTCTGGGGGCCTTACTTCGCACTTCAGGCTACCTACGTTCAGAGACGTACACCTGCCGAGCACCTTGGAAAAGTCATCGGCTTACAATCGGGAATCCTAAGTCCGTTAATGCCACTCGGCGCCGCTGCTGGCGGAGCCATGATGCGTTTGATTACACCTGATCAAATCGTTCTCCTGAGTGGCTGGATGTGCGTTGTAGGCGCAATCACCGTTATCATCCCGCCATGGCTACGCGAACGTGACCCCGAAAACACCTTTGGGGAAGTTGGGAAATCCAATTCACCATCATAAATTCCCCAATACTACTTGTCGATGTTTGATGCCAGAAATGCCAGGCGTTCATCACTTAAGTCAACCTGATACGTAAGCTGGTTGTACTCATAGTGTGGGGTTGGTACAGAATTACCGGAAAAGGACATCGTGTAGGTACCCTCGATCGTGATGACCTTACCCCGTTGCTTGTCAAGCCAGCTGTGATGGACGGGGTTATAAAAGGAGTACCGTGGATGCGTTGCGATTCTAATGCAAGGAGTCCATGGACCAGTAGGCGTCGTACCGGCTGCGATGTAAAGCTCGCCAAGCATAGAATCAGGTTCATTAATGGCTGTGAACACGAGAACCCAACGCTGAAGAAACGCATTCCAACGCACGGAACCACGGTGGGGAATTACCATTCGCTTTGTACCGGTTTCGGTAAGCACAAACCTGCATTGCTCACGTGCAAGCTTTCCACGCTTTATGAGCGATGCTTCGCGTTCTGAATCGATGGGAGTCCCATCAGACCGCCATCGCCAGATAGGTGTATGTTTCTCGTCGTAGTCAACATCCCCATTGGGCAACAAACACGAGTATGTCTCGAAGGTAAGTCCAGACCGAATGGCACGGACGTCTGCTTTGACACGGAAATTTGGAATAGCATGTCCAAACATCACATAAGCAACGCCTTCGTATTGATACAAAATCGGATGACCGTCCAAGTGCTTCCAAGATGTCTCTGGTAGCGTTTGAAAGTCTGAAAATAACTTCTTTGTTTGATTCCAACGCACAAAGCCATGCGCTAGCTGTTGTTGCAATGACTTGCGACGATTCGCGTACCCAACAATCTCATCACCGACCCGAATCACACCACTAATCCAAACGACTCCCGGCTCATTGGCATTTTCGAGAATGCTGGACTTCGGAAATCCTTTGACATCGGTGTTGTATTCGATGCTGTAGGGACAGTTGGGTAGTTTGGATTGTGCTTTGACAATACCTGCTGTCGTTTTGAAATTACCGAGCGGATACCCAGACCAGTTCGTATCACCAAAGAAGACAAAGCGTGTCCCGCGTAGCTCGGCTGTCTGCACCGAGTCCATTCCTGTCAAGGGAGTTTCGTTTACCTGACCGATTACACCTAGGGTTTGGGCGTGAATGTACTTACCGATACCGGTGGTCCGCCCGCTTCGCTGAGCGATGTTTAGGCGGCGTAGCTTGATTCGCTCAATAGGATTTCCAACCACAAGACGAATACCACGATAGCCAAATCCATCTGGCGGGATGTCGTAGCCTGGGCTTT
>JBEEMN010000402.1:0-2687 GCA_041192625.1 Armatimonadota bacterium | reverse complement strand
TTGTCCTTGTTCGTGATGACGATTCCCGTCATCGCCGCGCCATTGGTTGACGGGTACCAGAAAGCGCCGGCAGGATTTGGCACGCAGCTCACAGCTGAGCGCAAGGCGGCGCTAGCACGTGTGGATGCTGATTCGCTCAAAAGCCATGTTAGTTTTCTGGCATCGGATGCCCTCGAGGGCCGCGCAACGCCATCCAAGGGGCTGGACCTCGCAGCGGAATACATCGCATCACAGTTCCGCCGCGCAGGTCTCGAACCCGCCGGGGATGACGGCTACTTCCAAACCACTGAAGTGAGAGCTGGTCGCAATGATGCATCCATGGCCAAGGTACGCAATGTCGTGGGTATTCTCCGCGGTTCGGACCCAACGCTGAAGGCTACTGCTGTTGTGGTTTCCGGGCATTATGACCATATCGGGATGCGGCCATCGACGACGCCGGGCGAAGATGTGATCTTCAATGGCGCAAATGACGATGCCAGCGGCACCGCGGGTGTGATCGAGCTCGCGTATGCGCTGAAGGGTTATAAGCCAAAGCGAAGCATTGTGTTTGTCTGCTTTTACGGCGAAGAGCGCGGCTTGCTCGGCTCCCGCTACTACGGCAGCCATCCGGTAATTCCTGCGAAGGACACGGTTGCGATGGTGAATCTCGAGCAGATTGGCCGCACGGATGACCTGGACGGCGCGCGTGTCGCGGGAGGCAGCCTTACGGGTTACGACTTCTCCGATGTAGGGTTGATCATGACTGCCGCTGGCGCGGCAACGGGTGTCAAGGTCGATAAGCATCCACTGAATTCGGATGCCTTTTTCGGCCGTTCAGACAACCAGGCGATGGCGGATCTGGGTGTGCCAGCGCATACGCTTTGCACAGCGTTTAACTATCCCGATTACCACAAGGCGGGGGATCACTGGGACAAGCTTGACTATGCGAACATGGAAAAAGTGGTCAAAATGGTGGGTTTGTCGGTGATGTCGATCGCCGATAGTGCGAAGCGTCCGCAGTGGAATGCTGCAAACACAAAGACCGCGAAGTATGTCGAGGCAGCGAAGAAGCTCGGCGGACAATAAGGTTGCTTTCCTCCGCCGCGTGGTTTTGCGTGGCGGGGGAGTAACATAAATCCCATGCAAGGCTTTTCTCCCGGTGATGCGTTTATGGTGGACTGGGGGCATTATCGGTTTTCGATTTGCCGCAAGTCCTATGTGTGGATGCTTACGACACGTGATGCAGCAGGTGAATCTGTCACGTGGACGCAGGACGACACACTCATCCGGCTAACGACATCCAATCCGCAGACTGGGATGCACACAACTACATCCCTTGCCGACTGCAAACTTGTAAGCATTTCTGAGAAGATGAGCGCTGCAGGCAAGCGTCTGCTGGTCAGCCTCGATACTCCTGACAAGCTTCCGGTGGATGTGTATATCACGTGTGGCAAGGATGAAATCCGTATTACGGTGGAGTGCACGCGGAGCCGCCCGGATGCGGTTCTTGAGCAGGTGGATGTCCTCGGTGGGCTCGGTGTCGAAGGGGATGGCGAGGTAGTTCTGCCATTTGATGATGGCCTGGTTGTCCCGGCAGCTGGCCCCGATGCTGTTACATCGCTTATCGCTTTTGATGACAACCACAGCACGCTCCCGCAGCTGTTCGGGCCGTGGTTTGGCTTACTCCAAGGTGGACAGAGTCTCCTTGTGACGGCGCTGTCGGCCTATGCAAATGTAAATGTCTCTCGTGATGCAGACCGGCTGACGGTTCATCCAAGCTTTTCGCGCGACCCGGATGCCCGCCACTGCGACATCCGGATTCAGTTTCCAGAGGATGCCAGCGCCATCGGAATCGCCCGTAAGTACCGCGAGCTGCAAGTTACGCTTGGCGGGCACAGGACACTTTCCCAAAAGCGGCGTGAGCGCCCGGATGGTGTTTCTGCAGCACTAAGCGGCGACTATGCCATTGAAACTGCGTATCAGCTCACGGGGGAGGCCAGTCGCTGGGAGCAGCTGGAGCAGCTTGGGGACACGATTGTAGAGCACTCGGCGTCTATTCCGACAAAGCCGCATGTCGTCGCCGCAAGCACAGAATGGGTTGCTCTCGGCGCCGATGTTTGGTTGCGGCCAGCGCTGCAACAGCTTCCTGAGTTACTTGCATCGGCTGCCCGTGTGCCTCTCTGGTCTGTCATCTGGCGGGATGTCTGCGTTGGTATCGTCCCCGAGGCAGGGCGCGCTGCAGTGCTGCGGGTGCCAAGATTGGCAAGTCCGGGGATGGTCGAAGGGGAGACCCTGGAGAGCTGCTATCGGGGATTCGCGACGGACATTTCCACTGACAATATTGTGAGGCTTAGCACCGATGGCAAATGACATCAAGTCGCTCTGTGTTTACTGCGGGTCATCCGATGGCTACGTGCCATCTCACATCGCAGCTGCGCATGACCTTGGAATCTACCTAGCAAACAACCGAATCAACCTTGTGTACGGCGGAACAGCCATCGGACTCATGGGCGCCATCGCGAACGCCGTGCTTGCAAACGGTGGGACGGTGACCGGAGTTACAACCGAACACTTTCACGCGGCTGGCATCACGCATGGTGGGGTGACACTGTCTGTCATCACACGGGATATGCATTCACGTAAAGCGGAAATGATGCTTCACGCCGATGCCTTTGTGGCGCTTCATGGGGGAATCGGAACGCTCGAGG
>JBEEMN010000401.1:0-2689 GCA_041192625.1 Armatimonadota bacterium | reverse complement strand
ATCTGGGTCATTTCCAATCATCACGTGGTGACAATCGGGCATCAGGGTCTCTGCCGCTGTAAAAATTTTGCTGTCAGGCTTACTCACTCCAACTTCGCAATCAAGAAGAATATGCGTAAAGTATTGGCTCAAGCCGCACAGCGAAAGCTTATGGTTTTGCAGTGCTGTCGGACCATTGGAAATGATTCCAAGGGTAATCCTGTGCTGCTGTAGATCCTCAAGCAGCTTATGAACACCCGGAAAGCAGCTCCACGCAGACTCTTCCGCCAACGCACTACATTCCATCAGGCGGGCAGTATCGATTGTTTCGATGCCCATCCGGGACAAGGTGTTACGCACGATGTGGCTGCGAAACGAGTTAAGATTCATCTGAGAGAGGTGGGCAAAGCCGGCCGTCCCTGGCCCAAGCTCAGTTAGCCAGACATCCATGCTGTTGTATGCGATGTCCCGCTCGCTGAACTCAGGATAATCGGCTTCGATGTATGCTTTGCTGGCTCTGATTGCTGCTGTCAGGCTTTTGGTTGTCGTGATCAGCGTGTCATCGAGGTCAAACCAGATGCAAACCGGTCTAGTCGTCAAAGCCATCCATTACTTCAAGGGGATGCGGTCTCGAAACCGTTGCTATGACGGAATCCTCGACAAATTGTGCGACGGCTTCTTCTTGTAGGAGTGCGGTGACCTGCAAGGTCATCTCCTTGACTTTTCGCTGTAGGCTACGATGAGCAGCGCTTCCGGTTTCGGTTGCTTGAAGCTGAAGTTTTGCATCTACAAGTCTTGCTTCAAGGACAAGCCTTAGCTCACGCCACTGATTCGCTCTGGGCGTCCCACCCATAAAGTCATCGATGACATCATCTGTTGTCTCCATGAAGACAATCTTACCTGTGTGCGGGCAACTCTGTCAGGCTGATTTTTTGCCGCGATTTGGTGCCGTACCCATATGGGTCGTTCGCTCGGCAATATTGGTGCAATGGTCGCAAATACGTTCAAGAAAGTGGGCTACCTGAAGAAGATAGGTGGCTTGCATCACGCTACGCGTATCTTGCTGCAGAATCTGAATCAATGTTGCACGCATTTGCGCGTAGTACAGATCGGCTGTGTCATCCCTCTTGATAACCTGAGCGGCCAGCTCTGTATCGTGGGACAAGTAGGCATCCACACTGTCATGAATCATTCCGTAGGCTACGGTTGCATAGCGGGGAACGTCAATCAGTGGCTTGTAGATGGCTTCATCTGCCATCCGCTGTCCAATTCGTGCTATGTCGACCGAGTAGTCAGCGATACGTTCTAGGTCGCTGGCATTCTTGATGATATTGCTGATGGAGCGTATATCGAGGGTCTTATCATTGTGACGCCCCATTATCTTGACGCAAGCTGCCTCAAGTGAGACCTCAAGAGCATCGACAATGGCATCTCGATCGATGACATTCTGGCATGTATCGGTCAGTTGAAGGGTTAGTCCTCGCACGGCGGCGCTCAACATGTCTTCGGCGGTGACACTCATTTCGATGATCATCGCTGTGATAGACATCAGCTCGAGATCACCAGACTGTTTTTCCTTAGACATTGTGCGTTCAGTGTAGCAACCGACTTGGCACAAATGTTAAGAACTTCTGCCATCAACGTTAAGAAGTGTGCGTCGGGGTTAAGTTTAGGCTCTGATATTTCCAGCTTTTCTGGATATCTTGTCTATGAAGGGTAACCACAATGACTCTGCCCTCTGAGATGACATCCGAAAGGACTGTGTTCAAGCATTCTGACCAGTGGGAATCCAGAGGTGCATCGGGTTCATCCATCAAAATCAGTGAACTCGGCTGAGATAACACCTTAGTGATTGCTACGCGTTGCCATTGTCCAGCAGAAAGAGCTGTGATTTTATTTTCCATGAGTGCATCAACATCAAAGGTCGCATTGAATTTCGTCACCCGATGTTGCTTTTGACCAACTGCCAAGTATTCACGCACTGTGTATGCGAATGGCCTTGGTGGGAGCTGTGGGAGGTAGGCTGGTTGTTCCTTGTTATCGATTGAAATGACACCACTTGACGGTTTGAGGACACCTGAAATACAGTCCAGCAGAGTGGACTTTCCAGAGCCGTTAGGACCTGTGATGACGATCGCATCGCCACCTCTAAGAGAAAAGGATGTGCTGAGCAGTCGTCCGGTCACGGTTAGATCTCGGATTTCCAGCACTAACTGCCATCTCCGCCTGTGATTTTGTCGACGATTTGCGTGAGTTCTTCCTGAGAAGCATAGGTGATGACAACGGTGCCTTTGTCGAGGTTCCCTGTAAGGCGCGCTCGCATCCCAAGTGAGCTCCTAAGCAGCTGTTCAACAGCTTGAACCTCCGTTGAGCCTCGCTTGGCAACTCGGTCAGCTCGCCTGATTTCACCTTTCGTTTCACTGGATGTCATTTCAGACTCCAGTTGGCGGACGGTCATCCTGCCAGCTTTAGCCTCACGCAGCAGCTCTTGCTGTCGGCGCATAAAGCTGTCATCCGTGCGTTGTTCTTTGTTCCCAAGGAGAGCTCGGGCATGTCCTTCCGAGATTTCACCAGCATCCAATGCCTGTTGAACGGGCGCGGACAAACCTAAAAGACGGAGGGAGTTTGCGATAGCGGAGCGACTCTTACCAATTTTCGCTGCAAGAACATCCTGTGTCCACGCATACGTGTCTAGCAACTTCTGGTACGC
>JBEEMN010000400.1:0-3061 GCA_041192625.1 Armatimonadota bacterium | reverse complement strand
CGCTGAGGTCAATCTGGATGCGAGCCGTGGGCTTGGTGTCTGTGGCAGCTTGCATCCCGAGAAGCGCCAGTGCAACGGCGGGGAGGAGAGAATGTAAGGGCATTCGTGTTTCCTTAATCGTTACGTAGTTCGAGCTCTGTAAGGCCGCTTCGGGACTGTCCATTGTGCGTGAACACAATGCCGAGCTTTTGGCAGGTCACAGGGCGGAAGGTGGCTGTGTTGAGAGCGCTTCCAGCGGGCACCTTTGGAGATGTCACCAAATCGGCGACTTCCTTCCAGACTTGCCCATCGAGATACTCAAGCGTATAGCTCTCGGGTGGCTGGACGCCGCCTCTGTCATCGTAGATCGAAAGCTCCGCGCGCCGGACTTCCTTGGATGTTCCAAAGTCGACCTCAAACCAGTCGGTCTTGCTCGGCGAGCCATAGCTGGTCCACCGATTGACGGGGGTGGGTTTGTAGTTGACACGGCCATCGATGGCCTTCTCCGGCGTGCCTCCGTAGACATCATGGAACGATGCACTTGCCTTTGGAAAACCCTGGCCTGTCTGGTTTAGGGCAAGGTTTCCGAGTCGTGGCGCTGGAGCAATGTAGGGAAGCTTCCCTGTCCCCCAGGCCTCGAGCTCGGTCAGTCCAGTGAATGCGCCTGGTGTATGGATAAAGACGACACGCAGGCGGGATACCTCGCGGGCAGTGAAGGTCAGGGATGTAAACCGATGACCAACTGGTTTGGTGGTTGCGAGCGGTTTCCAGCTCGTGCCATCGAGAACTTCCAGCGTCACTTTCTGCGGCGCGATGATGCCCTTGCCGTCATCGAGGAAAGCAAGTTTTACAGTGTCGATAACGCGTTTGGTGCCAAAGTCCACTTCCAGCCAGTCGGATTTATTCGGCGAACCTTGTGTCGTCCAGCGGTTTGGCGGATGGACGGTGTAGCGGTAGTTGCCATCATTGACGGCTTCGAGAGCGGTCTTCGGGTCAGTGAAGGATGCCGTAAGCCGTGGGTAGTAGTCGCCATCGTTGTTGACAGCGTAGTTTAAGCGCATCGCTGCAAGGTTGGCTTTTTTCGTCACCGCCGCCGGGAGCTTGGCGGTCAGCTTTCCGATGGTCGCTCGCATTCCGATACGTTTGCCATTTGCCCAGACCTGCAGGCCCTGGCCTTTACCGTAGTGAGTGCCATCCCGATCCCAGACGATGGTCAGGTTATGGCCACGGTATGCGACATCTTCCAATGCGAAATAGTCCCACTCGGCTGGGGCGAGCGGTGCGATTTCAAGCGTGTTATCGGTGCGTGGGTTTAGGCCGACCAAGCCGGTGATGATGAGGTCATTGAAGCTGCTATGGAAGTAGTGTTCGCTGTGATTGTAGGCATCGTGGCCGAGGAATGAGCCGTTGTCTGGATTCAGAGCCTCAGCGAGGTAGGGAATGCCATCTTTGCGATGTGAGATTGCAAAGATGTGGAGAAGTTTTACGTAGTCGGCGGCACTGACAACGCTCTGCTTGTAGTGATGCAGAAGATTTGCCATCGCCTTGAGTGTCTGTGCAGTGGCGTACGGCCAGGATTGTCCACTCCACCAGCAACAGCTTGTCTTGAGGACATATTGCGGGTCGTTGCGCTCGACCGTCATCGGTCCGTAGGGCGCGAAGAAGTAATTGGGGTCCATCAGGAACTTCCACGCGGACTCAAAGCCAGCATCGACCATCCCGAACTGCCACGGGATGTAGCCATGTTCTTCACGGCCGTGTGGGCTACCCGCGTATTTCCCGGACTGGTAGGTCAGAGTGTGTTTTTTGACGATGTTGCCATCGGCATCGGTTTCATCGCGCATCGACATCGGGAAGAAGAACTCGCGCTTTGGATCCCAGAGGAGCTTTTGGACATTTGCCTTCAGAGATGCGGCTTTGGCCTTATAGGTCTGCGCGGTTGCGGTATCGCCGTTTCGCTCGGCTGCCTGAACGATGGCAAGGGCATCGGCGTACATGTAGGCGTTGAACCCGGGGCGATAGCCATTTGCACCGCGGAGGATGTCTTTGGTCTGACGGCTGTTGATGTTGAATTCCATGCCATCATCGTGGCCATTTTGCCAGAACAGCCCGACTTCGGGGACGAACTGTCGCTTCTCCCATCCTTCGTAGTTCTTTTTGAGGTCGGGGAGCAGATCAGGGAGCAGGTTCTCTGCCGGGTGGATGGCATCGACGGCCGCGATGCCATCGGCAAGCCAGCAACCGTAGTTTCGCGGCTGCGCGCCTGGGGTTCGGAACCAGTAGCGGCTGTAGTCACTGGCGTATTGCGGGTTACGGAGCCAGCGTAGTTCGTAGAGCTGGTGGCCAACGGGGCAGCTGATGGCACCATAGGTGCCGCTCCAGAAGGGTCTGTCGATGAACTCGGTGAAGGTGTAGCCGCTGTTTGGGGAGCCGTAGGTGAGGTGTTTGGTGATGAGTTCCCAGCGGTAGTACCAGGTGGTAACGAGGTCTTTGTCGGGGCAGTCGAAGAACGGGATGTTGGATTTGTACCAATCCCAGTCGCGATTGTCCCACCATGACTGCGAATCGAGCGCTTTTTGCTTATCAATAAAGGGTGTTGTCGCTGAGTGCGCAAAGCCCCAAAAGGGCACAAAAGGACCGCCGTTGAATCTTGGTTGTCAGCATGGCAACAACCTACCATATTGGGTTTGTAGTATTGCACGAAGGTATTGATGCATCGGCTAGATGTCCGTGAAGTGGTCAATCCATACGCGGAGATTTTGTATCAGCAAAGTAAACATCATCCTTATCAACAACGCAGACATGTGCGGGCGGACACGGCGGTCCGCCCGTACGCGGAGGTATTGAATCTGTAATGTGGTTGAACCAGCGTCACAACGCGTAGCACGGTGGAATGTGGAATGGACGTGCCTCAAGGCGTACCCAAGTTCGCAAGTCGCAATTGAAAGACAAGCCGTCCGCCGGCATAGGCACGACCGTGGAACATCCAACGTGCGAGCGACATTCACAGCCATAACGTCGCCAGAGCGGGAGGGCACAGCGGTCCTCCCCTACGCAGAGAATTCATCCAGCGTCCACAATA
>JBEEMN010000399.1:0-2702 GCA_041192625.1 Armatimonadota bacterium | reverse complement strand
GAGCAGCAGGTTCAGCTGCACAATGCCCTGATGGACCTCCCGGAGGCGCAGCGGACGCTGATGGTCCTGTTTCACATTCAGGAAAAGACGTACGAAGAGCTGGTTGAAATCACAGGGCTGCCCCTCGGGACCGTGAAGTCCCGCCTTAACCGTGCCCGGCTGGCGATGCGTGACCGGCTTGGTAAACGGAATGCCGAATCATAAGCCACTGATGCACATACCGTAAATCCACCAGCAACGCATCTGGAACCTTACAGATATTTACATCGTCACACATGTGGAAATAGCACCACAATCATGGACTGTACTACTTGGCGCGAATGCGCATCCGATCACATCGATGGCACCCTGCCCATCAAGCTGGCGCGGGAAGCCGATGCGCACGTCCTGATTTGTGCGCAGTGTGCAGCAGACATGGCTGGAATTCAGATGCTCTGTGCAGACCTTACTGCACTTCCAGCTCCTGAGGTCCCTCTCTACTTCAGCGACAACATCCTTTCGAAAATCGAAGCCCAGCGTGAATCTGCAAAAGAGCCTTGGTGGCGTGCGGCCAGACTTGGCATCACAACCACACTTGCTGGGGCAACGGTTGCATCGTTTGTTTGGATGCAGGCACACCCAGTCGTCGATGCGCCCAACAGAATCCGTGCTGGCGCCGGGGCATCCCGTCGCATCGCCGCGCCCGCGCCTGTCGCTGCCCCTGAGCTAAACACGCGTTGGATGCTGCATGCAGATGCAGCAACTCCCACATTCGATGTTGAGCTGACATTGCTCTCGAAATCTGCGGGTACGGCCAAGTGCACAATCACAGGTGACCCACATGCCTACCGGTTTACGCTTGCCCCCGGTGTTGCCAACCACTTCCGCATCCCAATGTCGCTTGTGCAAAATGAAAACATCGCAACGGTAGACATTCAATGGACGAGTGGTGACACAACCCATAAGCGCATCGAGCATCACCCACTCTCACCCGAAAGCCCAACGCCAAGACGTCAGTCATTTGGTATCCGTGATCTGCCAATATCCGATGCTGCACGCGAAGTGTCGAGCCGCTATAACATCCCGATTACGCTTCAGGACATTCCTGAAACAACACGCATCCGTGTCAACCCTATCCACGCGACCGCTGAAGAAGCACTGACCGCTGCGCTTGCCGGTACGGGATGCACACTTGTCACAACCCCAGATGGACTGTACATTTCCGGGAAGTGACCCGAACCCTCCATCCATACGCGTCTCGCATCCTTTCGGCAATCACAGACACATCGATACTGACGAGCGGAGATCGCATCGCGATCGCATGCTCAGGCGGCCCTGACAGCCTTGCCGCGCTCTTTGCCATTTGCGCTATCAGCCGCATAGGTCACCTTCCAGAACCTGTTTGCGTGCTGCATTACCACCACGGGATGCGCGGGGCAGAAGCGGATGCGGATGCCGCCTATGTTGCTGTGATGGCAGAAAAGTGCGGTATCCCGGCTGAAGTCGGTTACGGACAGGGGATGGGCTGGAATGAACAGCGGGCCCGTGACCACCGGTACGCCTGGCTGGTAGATGCTGCCCGCAAGCGCGGAGCGAATGTCATTGTGACCGCGCATACATCCACTGATCAGGCGATGACGGTTCTGCTGCGGATGCTCCGCGGGACGCACACGGATGGCCTTGCGGGTATCCCACCGCGGCGGGAGCTCTCGAGGGGCATCGATGTTGCACGGCCTCTGCTTGGAGAAACCCGGGATGCCGGTATTGCCTACCTCAATGACATCGGTGTGGGATCACGCCATGACCCCACCAATGACAACACAGACTTTCCACGTAACCGCCTGCGGAACACATTTGGCGAGCTGACATCGGAGTTTAATGGCAACCTGACGGATGCCCTTTGCCGGATTGCGGATGCGGCACGCGATGACAGCGCCTTTATCGGGATTCACGTTCAGGAAGTGCTGGACACTGCGATGACATCGGTAGCGGGCATCTGGAAAATTGCACCGCTTACAGCAGCACATCCAGCGCTTCGCTCGCGGGCCATCCTCGATATCCTCGCGAGAGAGCTTCCTCCTGATTGCCATGAAGCCGCTTTGGTGGAACTGAATGTCAGAATGCTTGCGAAAGTGTTGATTAATGGAGGCAAAGTCGTGCTTCCGGGTCGTTTTCATGTAGAAGCCCGCGGTCCGTGGCTGGTGTTCAGTGATAGCGGTAAGCATCCGGGGATGGCTCTTAATGTCAATCAAACCATCGCGCTGCCAAGCGGACTCCAAATCCAAATGCAGGCTGTGGTTGGCGAACAGGATGTCGTAGCGGATCCATCCGGGATGACGTGTTTTGTCACACTTCCCAGCGGCAGTGAAGGTGTCGTGTTGCGGCTTGCGCGTAGCGGCGACCGGCTTGGTGCAAAGCGGAGCGTCACAGATGTCTGCCGGGCGGCTGGAATTCCACCAGAGGAACGTCCCGGGGTGTGGGTTGCCGTGTGTCCGCTCACCGGGGATGTTCTGTGGGTTCCCGGGGTTCCATTTGGGCAGCGCGCACTGCAGAACGGTGTTTCCCCAACGCATTTCCTTGTGGCATCGCAACCATAAGGCGGATGCTAACGACCCGCTGCGCACTCCCGGCTTCTGATTGTCCGCGTGCTATAATTTCGGCATGGCCCTCTCCCCCGATGAGGTGCGAAAAGTCGGTTCATTAGCGCGTCTTGCGCTGACGGA
>JBEEMN010000398.1:0-2721 GCA_041192625.1 Armatimonadota bacterium | reverse complement strand
CAATATTCTCCGGGCTCCAGAGGCGGATGGCAATTTTTTGCCCGCGCAGAAAGGCAAATGGCGTCTCGAGGAGGAGCTGTGCGGGATGCGGGTTATGGGTGGGTTCAGCGGTGTCGCCGCGCAACAGGTGAAGACGGGCGTGCAGCGTAGCGGTCCCGGTGTGGAGGTGGATACGTTGCTGATGTTTGAGCTGACCGATACTCGGGTGGACAGTGATGTTGACGCCCACAATGGATGCTGGCTGCGATGCGCCATTTTGTGCAAGGACGCAGCCACGCTCGATGGTGGCCTTGTCTGCGAGGTGGATATTGATGGCGACACGGTGCCCGGCGGCGGCGGTTTGGGTTTGGGAACCATGCCGCTCGATGGACTTGACACGCGCAGGGATGTTTTGCGGGAGGAGAGTAAGCGTGTCGCCGGCGGAGATGCCGCCTTGTGTGATGCTTCCCGTGATGATGGTTCCGACGCCTTGGCGGGTGAACGTGCGGTCGATGGCCAGCCATGCGGGGAGGAGTGGATTCGGATCCGGAAGGGCTATGACGGCATCCACAAGCGCTGCGCGGAGCTGGTCCATTCCCTGCCCGGTGATGGCGCTGACGGGGAGCATTTTGGCGCCAGCAAATGGCGTTTCGGCAAGGCTTGCCTGAATGTCCTCTTCGACGAGGGGCAGTAATTCAGGGTCGATAAGGTCGATACGGGTGATGGCAACGAGCATTTGGTCGATGCCCAGAGCACAGAGGAGCTCGATGTGTTCGCGGGTTTGTGGCATCGTTCCGCTATCCGCCGCGACAACCAGCAGGGCGATCTGAATGCCGCCTGCGCCGGCAAGCATATTGCGGATGAACTTTTCGTGTCCAGGGACATCCACGAATGAGACTTCCGGTTCACTTGGGCGTTCCGGGAGGCGCGCAAACCCGAGGTCAATCGTCATCCCGCGTTGCTGTTCCTCGAGAAAACGATCGGGATTAACCCCGGTCAGGGCTTGGACAAGCGTGGACTTTCCGTGATCGATATGCCCAGCGGTCCCGATGATGCCCTGTTGTGCCATGCTTAGAATTCTACCGGGCAGTCGATCATCTCAAGAGGCTAAATCTACGTTTCATACACTGTACATAATTTACTATATACTGCCTGCATGAGTACTGTTTACAACGTGCTAAACCAGCCACTCGCGATGCTGAAGGACAAGCAAATCCTAAACTTGTCAGGACAGGTATTGGCTAACATTGGTAACAACCATCTGGAACGTGATGGAACGGTCCTGGTCTGCTGGGATGGCGATAAGATTCTGACCCGGGATGGAGCGTTGTTCGGCAAGCTTTGCGGTCGTGAGGTCCAAAATATGTCGCGTCAGACGCTGGCAACGGTCAGTGATGATTGCACAGAGCCCATCGCGCTTGCTGCGGCATTTATGTTCTTCTTCGTTATGACAAACTAAGGTTGCACTTGGCGGTAACATCCGCACGCCCGTGAGTGGTCGCAGGGCTACGGTTTTGCTGGCAGATTGACAGGGGCAGTCGCCGTGGCCTTACCGTTGTGAAGCACACCATCTGGGTCGATACGCAGTGGAGACTTTGGAAAATCAAGCTTTGAGAGCGCCTCGACTTCCCGAATAGCCTTGCCTGCATCATCCACGCTAGGTCCAACCCCGGCAGCCTGGCGTGTGGCGAGAATATCACCGTATTGAAATGTGCCATCCGGGGAAAGCGTTACCGTCAGCAGCGGCGCGATGCCGTTGTAACCTGCGAGACTAACTTTGTTTGTCGTGCAGAAGTTGCCAAGGGAGTACGCAATGAGGCGATTTTTGTAGAGCTCCATGCCACGGGTGACGTGTGGTCCGTGTCCGATGACGAGGTCTGCGCCATTATCAACAACCGCGTGCGCGATTTTTAGGACATCCCCACGGTTCTCCCCCATGTACTTCTCAGGACCTGGCTTTACCCTGCGGTAGTTCGAACCTTCGCCACCGGCGTGCATCGAGAAAATGACAATATCCGTTTTCTTCGAGAGACCACGAACCACTTTGAGGATGCCCTTGAGGTTATTGAGGTCCGCGGTTCCCTTGTTTGGAGCAAAGGCGCAGATCCCAATTTTGAGGCCATTTTTCTCAATGATGGTGTACGGCTTTGCAGCAAGTCCAGCGTGTTCAATTCCCAGACTCTCCAAGACTTTGGTGGTGTTGCGCTGCCCGGTTGGGCCAAAGTCGCCGCTGTGGTTATTGGCAAGGGAGAGGACATCAAAACCCGTTTTCTTCAGCTGTGTCGCAAGGGATTCGGGTTGGCGAAAGCGGTAACAGACTTCGGTTTTGCCGCACTTTTTGAGCTCGCCACCTTGATCCAGGATGGTTCCCTCGAGGTTACCAAAGGCAATATCTGCGGATTCGATAAAGGTTGCGATATTCCCGAACAGCTCTGTTCCGGGTGCTGGCAATGTTTTGGCATCAGGGTAGTTGGTTCCCAACATGATGTCCCCAACGGCGGCGATGGTAATGCTGGTTGCGACATCTAGCTTCGGTGAAACGATTGGCAATGGTGTCTGTGGTGCATCAGCGACACTTGGCGGGGGCTCGGGTGCCGTGGTGGTGTTTAACGACCAACCAACCTGGAACATGTACACCGCCCTCAAAGGCGCGACCGTTGCTACAGAGGACTTTGAGAGTTTCCTAGATGGCGCCGCCCCAGCATCAGCCTCGCGCACCGTGGGTGGTACGACATGGACCGC
>JBEEMN010000397.1:0-2721 GCA_041192625.1 Armatimonadota bacterium | reverse complement strand
AAATGATGAGCACCCGGCCAAATACGCTCCCACTTATCTGGTTGGTCGGTTCGTGCGCGATAGAGAGGACGCTCTTCGACAACAATACGACCATAGTTTGTGAAGACTTGAAGAGGCCAACCAAGCATCCACTCAGTATCTGGGATGATTCGATAGTCTCCTGGTGATGAAAACCAATAGACTATTTTGGCCTGTTTAGGGTCCAACTTACCGACAACCTGCCCGCATGCACGATGGGCATACGTATGAATTTCGTAACGTCCATCTGCGAGCTGGTCGCCAATGCGTAGCCCCTGAATAATGTTTTTCGTCCATCGGGATGTCCACTCAGTATCACCAACCAATGGTTTACGCTTCCCGTTTGCATACACGATGCAGTTCTTAACCGTATCGGTTAGAAATTCACTCTCGATTTTGAATGGTGGCTCCTCTGACTGCTCAAGGGACGAAGTGTGTTGTTTTACTTGCCTGGTACGTAGGTCAAATAGGTAATGCACAACCTTTGTTCCGATATCAGGACCTTTGTCAAAGGTGCGTGTATACAGAAACCGATGATTATCAATCCACTCTAGTCCAGATGCACTTCCTGTTGAAAAAAGAACATTTCCAGTTCGTTGACGAATAATGGTTAACTCAGATGAGCCTGTAGTCACAGCAAAAAATTCGTTGTCAGGTGATGGATTCACGTAGGCATCCCCACAGGCAATGAATCTTGGTTTTGCACCTGGATAATCCAAACTCTCAGTTACACTCTCGCTCTGACCACGCCGTGAACTGGTGTAAAAAATTCTCTTTCCAATGGGATCCCAACTGAATGGAAGCGCATCCACCAATGGATCTGTCCAGTGCTCCAGAATCTTGCCACTTGCAACATCAAACCGGATGACACGCCAGTGCGAAAGCCGCTTGTCGCCAGGCGGATAGTAAAACCGAACGGATGCAAAAGCGGTTGTCGATGCCATTTGGATGCCTAATCCTTGAAAAACAAAAGGGCCCCACGGATTCCGTGAAGCCCTCGGAGCATGCCCCTTATCCTTAGAGCTCGGTTGGGAGCTCATACCCCTGGCGGTATGGGCGGTCCAGCATCGCGGATGCTTCACTGTCACCCAGAATTCGCTCAGTCTTCGGATCCCAGCGCAGCTCGTTCCGATTCAGACGCATCGCGATATTGCCGAGGTGACAAATCATTATCGACCGGTGTGCAACCTCACATGGTGCAACACATTCCTTGCGGGTCAACACGCCATCAATAAAGTTGCGGAAGTGGTCATCACTCTTGTACAAGTGCAGCTCTTTGTCACCGATAACGCTGTTCTTGATTTCAGCTGAGCTCGCATCGTGGATGCCACGGTTTGCCCAAACCCAACCTTGGGTGCCCTCATACGTGACGCCGCCCTTGACCTTGCTGGACACGATCATTTTGACGCCATTTTCATAGATGGCCTCGAACTCATAGTCACTCGCGGTGTCGTAAATCGGGTGCGTTGGGAAGTTTCCCTTTGCGTTGACAATCTTGACCGGACCTGTGTACTCGGTCCCCATTCCCCACTGCGCACAGTCAGGGTGATGTCCGCCCCAGTCGGTCAGCTGTCCACCGGAATAGTCCAGAATCCAACGGAAGTTCACGTGCGTACGGCCTGCACAGTAAGGCTTCCACTGCGCCGGACCAAGCCAGCGATCGTACTCAAAGCCATCCGGCCACACCCCCGCCGTCACCTTATCGGCCGTCCGTCCATAGTCAGGTCGCCCCGATGGAAGCCCCACCTTTACCGTCTGCAGCTTACCAATTCGGCCATTGCGCACCAGCTCAGCCGCACGGCGGAAGTTGCTATCCGACTTCTGCTGGGAACCCGTCTGGAAGATGACCTTATGCTTTTTGACCGCATCCGACATGAGGCGGCCCTGCTTCACCGTCAGCGCAAGCGGCTTTTGGCAGTAAATGTCTTTCTTGGCAGCCGCAGCATGCAGCACACAAAGCGCATGCCAGTGGTCTGGAGTTGCGATTTCAACCGCATCGATGTCGGAGCGCTGCAGCACGTCATGATAGTCAACATACGCCTTACAGCCGGGTCCCTTGGCACCACGCTCTTCGTAGTATTCATCCACCATCCGGCGCGCAGGCTCACGCCCAGCCGTCCCGCCATTCCAGTAGCCACCGCTCTGGAAGTTGACATCACAGACAGCCACCACCTGCACACGCTTGTCCTGGAGAAAGCCTCCCATGTCGCCCGTGCCCTGGTTTCCGACGCCGATAAACGCCATCGTCACGCGGTCACTTGGCGCAACGTGGCCATCGCGGCCAAGGGCACTTGCAGGAATAATCCATGGAAGCGCGACCGCTCCAGCAGCACCAGCACTGGCCTTCAATAAGCCCCTACGTGTCATCTTTTGCTCTGCCATATTCGCCACCTACTCCTTTGTTACGAGCTCATCTGTGTTCAAAATGATGCTGGCGGTCAGCATCCACGCTGCGAGATCCGCCGTCGGAATGCCATCCGGGCGCTTCGCCGCACCAACCAGCACAAGCTTGTTTGCATCTTCTGGATGCTGCTGATACTCCAGCCGGCGTAGCGCCGTGCCTTCGAGGAGAACATCTCGCTCGGACTTCGATGCCACACGCCCGAGCGCCCGCCGGAACATCGCATTCAGAATGCCAACATCCGAACCCTTACCCTCTGTTATCGCTTTTTGTGCCAGCACGCGGGCGGCTTCGACAAATGT
>JBEEMN010000396.1:0-2723 GCA_041192625.1 Armatimonadota bacterium | reverse complement strand
TGCCGAAGACAGTCTCTCGCTACGTTACGTTCGCTACGCCATCATCACGCATGGTCTTGCAAAAGCTGAGCTTCAGGCGGATGACCGCCAGTTGATCGTGGATGCGCTTGAGGCGGATGCAGCAGCAGAAGCGTATTCACGTAAAGGACGTGACAAGGCTGTTACTAGTGGGAAGTCAAAGACCGACCTCTCTGAAGTGGGGCTTTGGGCGTATCTCTTCGATGAAGGTCAACGCCCAGCTGGTGACGTGACGCAGCGCATTAAGAAAATGCGCCTAGGGGCTCTCGAGCCATTTGTGTTAGCGCGGATTGCCGAGCGGACTGGGGATGATGCCGCCGCAGAAACACTTCGTTCTGATGGAGAGGCTAGGGCAGGGCGCTCAACGCTGCCCTACACGCTTGGCATCGGGGCGATGCTGATCGCTGGGCTCTGCGGCATCGGGCTTTTGTTATGGGGTGCGACGGTTCGCTTTGGACGCTGGAAGTTTGTTACATTCGCACTGCCACTCTTGATTTTGCTGCAGCTGGTTGGGGCATTTGCCGTGGCCAAGCTGAGCGGTCAGAACATCGTCATCATGATGATTGTGGGCTTGGTCATCACCCTCCCCGTCATCGCGGTGCCCGCCACCATGATGCTGATCGCAGCCGCAAGCGGCAAGTCATGGCTCCCAGAGCCTCGCACATCCGCGGCTGTCGGGACACTTGCATCACCAACAGCAGGCGACACACTGACCTGGGATGATGGCATCACAGCATTTGTTGCCTACATTGGCTCCTACCGCCTCGCGCAAATCGGTGGTCAGCTGCTTGCGCGCGCATTGGATATCCCGCTGGTGCCGATTCTGGTTGTGGGGCAGTTTGTGTCGGCGCTCGGGGTGTTGTATTGGATTGCTGCGAGGCGTCGCAAGCAAGGCGAGACGCTGGCTCCCTTCGGATTTACGTTTCATCCGGGCCACATTTGGGATGGAATCCGGGCCTACTCCGCGACACTGCCACTACTTACCATCGCGATGGTTGTGTGGACAAAGCTCGTCCACATCGATGGCCTTGATGACAAAAACGCCGCCTTTCAGCTCCTCGAGAGCGCAAATGGCGGTCTCACGGCCGGGATGATTATGCTGATGACATCCGTGGGCGCCCCCATCTTCGAGGAAATGTTCTTCCGTGGCTTCTTGCTTACGCCCGTTTGGCTGCGTGTGCGTCCGTGGGTTGGGATGGCTGCCGTGAGCATCTTCTTCGCTGGCTTACACCCGGTTACAGACTGGGGTGCGATTTTCGTTTTGGGGATGGGCTTTGCGTATTGGCGTCAGCGCACACAAAGCATCACGCCTGGAATTGTCGCCCACGCGCTGCAAAATGGGCTTACCAGCTTGATCGCATCCGTGTCGCTGTCGCTAAACTAAGCTCCGAGTGCGGGTTTAGCCTTCTGGGTGATTTATACGGTGGATCCGGTTGATGTCTGGATTCATCAGGATGTGGGTTGCACCGCCAGGCCAGACGATGCGTACAACTTGCACAGCATCAGCCGTTCCCAGACCAAAGTGCGCAACCGGCTCGTTCTGGCAGAGGTAACCTGAGCCGCCATCAATGATGCGTTTTTGTGTCCGCCCACTTACGGTGATCTCGACAAATGCACCGCGGGCCGGCGCGCCAAAGCGCGTCAATGGCGCGATCCGCAGCCAGTTGTTCTCGTAGCCACCCAGCGGTCGCAGGAAGGTCAGCGGCATCATCGCACTCTCGCCATGCGAAATCAGGACTTCGAGGCGGCCATCTCCATCAATATCGCAGCAAGCCATCCCGGTCCCGCAGCCATCCGGTTCACTCGCATCCCCGGCATCGATTCTGACCCACTGGCCATCGATGTACTTGAGCAGCCGGTTGGGCTGGTCCATGTTGTTGATGAGAATTTCTTCGTTGCCGCAGTTATCAAAGTCGGCGACCACAACATTTCGTGCGGCACTCGGGCGGCGGAGGTCTGGCGATGCGACATCGAGGAAGGTGCCCAGCATATCGAGGACCCAAAAACGGTGCTCATCCTGCCAGTTCGTCGCAACAATCCCAAATTCGGCGCCAGTTCCAGTCGAAATGATGGCGGTTCCACGGCCGTGTGAGCCCTCATCGGTGATGCCAAGGTCGCTTGCAACATCGCCAACTGTGCTTGTCGAGACATCGAGAAACAGCAGGTTTGGTCCATTTTCAGTGGCTGCGAAGAGGTCGGTATGCCCTGGTGGTGAAATAATCGGACCTGCGATGAGCGCGCGGCCGCCGGTGGTCTGATCGACGCCGAGGTCTGTTGCCACATCGATAAGGCGGTCACCCAAAATGTGTTTGTAGAGACGCATCGGGCCGCCGTAATTCGCAACCCAAGCCATGTATTTGCCAGACCCGGTTGGGTCAATCATGCAGACGGAGCGCCCAGCAAAATGATTGATGAACTCGCTATTTTGTGGGAGCGCGAAGAGGTCGCAACCAATGTCGCCATCCCGGACGGCGAAAAGCTGATCGCCCATTCGGGTATAGCCCCCGAAGGTATCGGCGTTCAGGCAGTAGAGCTCTTCGTTACCATCCCCATCGATGTCCCCGGCGGCAATACCGAGCGTATTGCGGTCAGGGGAGTAGATGACTGGGTGGTATTGATCTACGAGGCGTTGTCCATCCCATGCGAGGATGCGATTTGGAAAACCATAGCCAGCAACGGCAAATGCGTAGTCGCCATAGCCGCTG
>JBEEMN010000395.1:0-2723 GCA_041192625.1 Armatimonadota bacterium | reverse complement strand
GCAGTCACAGAAGGCTCCGCAAAGGAATCAACCGAGCAGGTCTCCAAGGGCGGTGTCACTCCTGTGGCTGAAGCGATGGCTAATGCCAATGCCGTTGACCTAAGTAAGGTTGCGGCAACCGGTCCTGCCGGTAAGGTTGGCAAGACAGATGTTGCATCGGCGATTTCCGGTGGCGTTGAAAATACCACTTGGTCTCCAAAGAAGCCCGCGGCACCGGCAAAGCCTGCAGTAGCAGCACCTGTGTCATCGGCACCATCTGCTAAACCGGAAGAACGTGTACGCATGTCACGGCGTCGTCAGACGATTGCTGCGAACCTGAAAACAGCCCAGAACACAGCGGCAATGCTGACGACGTTTAACGAGGTCGACATGTCTGCCGTCATGAATCTCCGGAAGCGCACGAAGGATTCTTTCATCGCGACCCATGGCGTTGGCCTTGGCTTTATGTCCTTCTTCACGAAGGCTGTTGTAGGCGCACTCAAGCAGTTCCCTGCTGTCAATGCCGAGCTGCAGGGTGACGAACTGGTCTATAAGCGATACTTCGATATTGGAATCGCGGTCGGTGTAGAAGATGGCCTCGTTGTTCCAGTTATTCGCGATGCAGATAAGCTAAACTTTGCGGGCATCGAATCTACCATCAAGGGTCTTGCTGAAAAGGCAAAGAAGAATGCGCTTGGCATTGGTGACATGACGGGTGGAACATTTACGATCACCAATGGTGGCGTTTACGGTTCACTGATGTCCACTCCGATCCTGAATTATCCTCAGGTAGGTATCCTTGGGCTCCACAGTATCAAGGAGCGTCCTGTCGTAGTGGATGGTCAGATTGTCATCCGTCCAATGATGTATATCGCGCTCTCGTACGACCATCGTGTGATCGATGGCGGGACTGCGGTGAGGTTCCTGGTAAAGGTCAAGGACCTTATCGAGAACCCGGATGGCCTCCTCCTCGAGCTCTAAACAACGCAACAAGCCCTGCCATCTGGCAGGGCTTGTTCTTTATTTACGGCACGCGGCTTCAGCTTAGCAAACAGCTAAAAACGTTGCAGACATGCTTGGAACGTAGAGTCGAATGTATGCATTTCCATCGGATTGAATGGATACGTAAACCATATCCTCATCCAGCCTAGCGTAACCAGCATACCTGCGACTTTCTGTCGATAGAATGACGCGATAATCGCCATTCACCGGAACCGGTATCCAGACATCCTCATAAGAAGCATCTGGGCTAGTATTCGTTACCAGAACGATTCCATCACGATGAAATGCCGCGAGCCTGCGCCCGTCGTCCAAGAGTGGTGCAGTCATGTATGACTGAGTCCAGCACCCTAAGATTCGCTCACAATGCATCAAGTCGCTATCAAATGCAGCCATTTTTTGATACATAAGTGACTCATCTGATGCCAAATGCCATTTACGATAGGCGTATTCAAAGCAATCATTGTTATCTGGCGTTGGAAACTCCACCCAGTCCGGATGACCAAATTCATTGCCAATAAAGGACATCCACGCCTCACCTCCAAGGAGGACGACAATGGACTTGGCTACATTAACAACCGACATCGCCAAATGAACGTCATGACTCTGTGCACTTACATGCATCTCCGAGTACATTTTGGGGCCCAGAAGCCTGAATATGAGCGACTGTCCGCCGACGATCGCCTGATCATGAGACTCTATGTAGCCAACGTGCTTTTCGTCAAATCGACGGGAAACCAACGCATGCCATAGTT
This sequence comes from Armatimonadota bacterium, assembly GCA_041192625.1. Classification (GTDB taxonomy): domain Bacteria; phylum Armatimonadota; class Armatimonadia; order Armatimonadales; family Armatimonadaceae; genus CAIRTT01. The sequence continues at coordinate 990 of JBEEMN010000395.1, read as the reverse complement.
CAGATGGGATGATTCCCGTGTCCATAATCGACTTGACCATCAACTCGAAGAAGTCTGGTAGCCCCATCTGCAGGCGATAGTCAAATCCAACACCGCCCTTTTCAGAGGACCGTGCCACCCCTGGGAATCCACTAACATCCTCGGCTATTAGGATTGCATCCGGATTGAGCTTATGGACGAGGTGACATAGAAGAACAAGATACTTCAGCCCAAACTGATTGAGGTTGTTTCCGTTATAGTCGTCCTCGGTAAAGGACCGATGGCCTATTCCATGATCGTCATAGAGAATTGACGTAACACCATCAACCCGGAATCCATCGATTCCATACTCTTCCATCCAATACCGGGCATTTGATAGTAAATACGACATCGCAAATGGATTCTGGTAGTCGTAGACGAGAGAATCCCAAGCAGGATGAATTGCGTTATGGCCACGGAGAAACAGATAGCCTTCTTGGCCATCAAACTCCCCAAGGCCTTCGGCCAGGTTTTTGACGGCGTGTGCATGAACGAGATCGATAATGACTATGAGACCAAGTTCATGGCATTTGTCGACCAAGTACTTGAAATCCTGACGCGTTCCAAATCGACTACAGATTCCGTACGGATTGCTTACATGGTAACCAAATGAGCCATAGTATGGATGCTCGTGGACTGCCATCAACTGAACCGCTGTGTACCCGGCTGCGTGAACCTTGTGAATCACAGTTTCTGCGACGTCCAAGTACGTACCAATTTTTGGTGCAGCTGCAGCAAGCCCAATGTGTAGCTCGTAGATTTTCAGTGGATGGTGTTGAGCACTTGACTTTGTCGGTGGACTAAGGACATCAAAATCAAAGATCGCAGCAAAGTCCCCATCTGATGATTGCTTAGCATATCGACACGTTGATGGGATCCGATCACGTGACCCGTTATAGCCGGCAATGTGAAGTTTATATCGACTTCCAGGGACAACACGGACGCGATCAATGGAGATTTCCCACTCCGTTT
>JBEEMN010000394.1:0-2736 GCA_041192625.1 Armatimonadota bacterium | reverse complement strand
AATGTGACCGACACCTACTTTGGCATCAAAGTGGATGACCCGTATCGTTGGCTTGAGGATGACAATGCACCCGAGACCAAAGCATGGGTCGAAGACCAAAACAAAGTCACTGAGAGCTACCTAAGCAGCATCCCGTTCCGTAAAGCGTTGAAGAACCGCCTGACATCCCTTGTGTCCTACACCCGCTACTCAGGCGCATTCCAGAAAAAAGGCAAGGTCTACTTCTACCGGAACAATGGCCTTCAGAACCAATCCGTTCTCTATGTTCAGGATGGACAAAATGGCACGCCGCGTGTGCTACTTGACCCGAACACTTTCTCCACCGATGGCACCACTGTCCTCACCGATTTCATCGTCAGCCAGAATGGACGCTACGCTGCCTTCGGCCAGAGCAGCGGTGGCTCTGACTGGAATGTCTGTAAAGTCTTGGACATTACGGCTGGGACCGTCCTGCCCGAGACGCTTGAATGGCTGAAATTTGGTATCGGGGCGGTCTGGCTAAACGATGATGGCTTTTACTATTCCCGCTATCCAAAGCCCGCCGCTGGCGCCGAGCTAACTGCTAAGAATGTTGACCAAAAGGTCTATTTTCATAAGGTTGGGACATCCCAGGACACCGATGAGCTTGTCTACGAAGACACCGCTAATCCCGACCGCACGCTGACCCTGGACATGACGGATGACCGCCAATACGAAGTCCTCTACACAAGCGATCCGGGCAAGCGTGGAAATGGCCTCTTTGTCCGTCCTGTCGGAAACCGCGGCGCGTTTATCCCGGTCGTGGCTGAGATCACTGAGGACTCCTTCACCGTCATCGACACCGACCAGCACTTCCTCCTGGTGCTCACAAACCACAAGGCTCCCAACCAGCGCGTGCTGAGGGTTGACCCCACAAATGTCGCAGCCATCAAGAATGCCAAAGTCGTCATTGGTGAGCGTTCAGAAAACATCGAAGGCATCACCACCGCAGGTGGAAGCCTCATTGTTTCGTACATCAAAGATGTCACATCGAATGTGGTTCAGTTCGACAAGACAGGTCGCAAAATCCGCGACATCAAGCTTCCTGGACTTGGAAGCGCTGGGTTTACATCCGGTGATCGTGATGACACCCACATCTACTACAGCTTTACGTCTTACAACTATCCGAGCACGCAGCTGCACTTCGATCTGAAGTCTGGAAAGTCAACTGTTTTCAAGGCACCGGTCATCAAAGACTTTAAGCCATCCGATTATGATGTCGAACAGGTTTTCTTCAAGTCCAAGGATGGCACAAAGGTCCCGATGTTTGTTGTGGCCAAGCGCGGGATCAAGCGTGATAGCAATAACCCAACGCTTCTGTATGGCTACGGTGGCTTTAACATCCCATTGACGCCGGGCTTTTCCACGATGAACCTCGCGTGGCTGGAACAGGGCGGCATTTATGTTGTCGTCAACCTCCGCGGTGGCTCGGAATACGGTGAGCGGTGGCATGAAGCCGGGATGCGGTTCAAGAAGCAAAATGTCTTTGATGACTGTATCGCTGCAGCCGAGTGGCTGATTGACAACAAGCTAACCCGTCCGGGGCGCCTCGCACTGCAAGGCGGCTCCAACGGTGGACTCCTCGTCGGCGCTGTCATCAACCAACGACCAGATTTGTTTGCAGCCGCCATCCCGCAAGTTGGTGTGATGGACATGCTGCGCTACCAGCTCTTCACTGCTGGTAAATACTGGACGGCGGAGTATGGCTCCAGCGAGATGTCCAAAAAGGATGTCCAAAACCTCCTGAAATTCTCGCCCATCCACAACATCCGCAAGGGGCAGGTCTACCCGGCGGTTATGGTCACGACTGCCGATCATGATGACCGTGTTGTGCCCGCGCACTCATTCAAGTACGCATCCACGCTGCAGGAAAAAGCCAGCCACAAAAAGCCATTGTTGATTCGAATTGAGACCAAGTCCGGGCATGGTTCCAGCAACCTTAGCAAGGCGATAGAAGAAACATCCGATGTCTATGCGTTCTTATTCAAGAGCATGGATTTCAAGCCGAAAGTGAAGGGAAGCTAACACGCATGTCCATTTACCATTTGATTTCACGCCAAGGACTAGATGCCCAAAGCGACTCCGAGTTCATTCTCGATGATGCAAACCTCGCAGGTGGATTTATTCACTGCTGCACCGCCGAGCAGCTCCCGGGCGTGATCGCGCGCTACTTCCCCGGCGATAACAGCAACCTGATGGTGGTTGAGCTCAACCCGGATGCCCTTTCCGAAGAGCTGTTATGGGAACCGGCCACCGACTCCGATGGCCTTTTCCCACACATTTACGGTCCGATTAACCGGGATGCGATTATCGGCGTTCACCCTTACGGAGCCAAGTTAGGCTGATAGCTGGCGAGGTAGCTTGCTCCTTCAGCCTCCTGCTCCGCGATTTGAGCGGGGATTGCGGCAAGCTCTTCGACTTCGCTCTCTGAACGCTCATCGATGTCACTCTCGTCGAGCTCAGCCTTTCGCTGGCGCAGAAGGTAGGCTTTGTACAGATGCGCTTGCCCGTAGAGGCAGTGAAACGCATCGCTGAGCGAAAACCACGAGCGGTTGCCCCGCTCGATGTGAGCTGTCTGCCAGGCGGAGACATAGTTGGTCAGAATGCCATCGATGTCGTCATCGCTTGCATCAACCGTTGGCAAGACATCTCCAATACAACCATCGTAGGTGTACTTCATGATGATGCCGTAGTTAAACTGCCGGCTGACGCTGCCAT
>JBEEMN010000393.1:0-2741 GCA_041192625.1 Armatimonadota bacterium | reverse complement strand
GAGTTCTGATTTCTGACTTGCAAGTTTTCGGGCGAGGGCGATGTAATCGGCTTCCTGCCCAGCAAGTGCACGCACGGTTGCTGCAAGCTGCTGCTCGGTTTCACGTGCACTTTGATCGGCACGCTGAAGATTCTGAGTTGCCTCATTGAACTGCGTTGATTTCTCTGTGACCGCAGTGTCCTTGGTTAGACGCTCAGCCAATATTTGTTCACGGGATGTCTCCGTGGCTTCAATATCCGTCTCAAGTGATGCGATTGTCGCTTCACTCGCCTTGCGTCGTTCGGCAGCGATATCAATCCGCGATTGGATATTCTGAACATCCGTTCGATGCTCACTTACCTGCTGCCGGGCATCATCACGGTGTTTCTCAGCCGCTGAAAGGTCCTGTCTCGCCGCAACAACTTCATCTTCCTTGGAGATGATTTCAAGGCCGAGTTGTTCAGATTCTGCCGCTGCCTGACGTGCCTGCACCAGAAGTGCATTGTGCTCGCCTGTCAGCCGTGTGTAGTCTGCCGCCAACACACCGACTTCGATTTCACGCAGGCGGTCAGACAAGCCAATGAATCGTTCAGCAGTTTCAGCCTGACGGCGGAGTGGATCAACTTGAGCACTGATTTCAGAAAGGATGTCGCGTACCCGGACCAGGTTGGCATCGGTGTTTTCTAGCTTCCGCTCAGCCTCGCGTTTCCGGACACGATACTTCTTGATGCCCGCAGCTTCTTCAAAGAGCTCACGCCGGGTTTCTGGTTTGGCGCTTAGAATTGCATCGATTTCGGATTGACTAACAATCGCGTAGGCTCCACGCCCGACACCGGTATCGAAAAAGAGCTCAGCAATGTCCTTGAGCCGGCAGGCCGTCTTGTTGATGAAATACTCAGATTCACCATCTCTATAAACTCGTCGGGTAACCGTGACTTCATTAAAGTCTAACGGCAAAAAACGGTCCTCATTGTCGACAGTGAGCGAGACCTCAGCCATTCCCATTGGCTTACGCTTTGATGAGCCGGCGAAGATTACATCTTGGTTGCGGGTCGCACGGACCGTACTTGCTTTTTGCTCACCAAGACACCAGACCAGAGCATCGAGGAGATTACTCTTGCCAGAACCATTTGGACCAACAATACACGTTACACCTGGAACGAACTCGATGACTGTTTTGTCAGCAAAGGTCTTGAATCCATGCAAAGTCAATCGTTTTAGGCGCATCCCGGATGCATTGTATGGAATCAAAACCAGTAAAACAAACAGGCTCCGATGATGTTTGTCATCGGAGCCTGTTATTTGAATGTTGAACCGACGTTATTGTCCGCGTCCACCTTCTACATTTGCCGGAGGAGGTTGATTCTCTCCGCCAACGGCCGGCTGACCATCCTTCATTCCCTTGACAGGACCTGTTGCTCCTGGGCCGGTTCCATCAAGACTGCCAACAATGTTTTCCTTTTCAGGAGTCAATGTCTTTGAACCAACAAAGATTGCTGCAGCGATTGCTACCACAACCCCGATGGCTGCAAGAATCATCTTTTTCTTTTCATCCATGGCTTATTTGTACTGTTCATCGAAGTGAAGAAGATTGCGGTTTGATCTTCCAGCGGCTGCACGTGAAGCAACCGTTGCAGCGGTCCACGGCCAAGGCATCAAGGACTCTGGGGTCAGTGCTTTCGCATGTCCATCAGCAAAGAGGTAGTTGACCTTTGCCTGGTGCGCACCGAGGTTGATACGCATGGCGCCGGGTCTCGAAGAACACCAAGTTGCCGTAACCGTATTTGGCCAAGAAGGGAACTTTTGATTCGTGAGGTATTCGGCCCAACCAGCAGCTTCGTAGGTACGATAGCGCCAGTAAGCATATCCTTCTGTATAAGAGGCGGTCGTCCAGAGCTCATAGGCGGAAACAGTATCGGCTGGTGCTCCTACGGATGCGAGGTTCAATGATGCAGCCGTATCGTAGTAAGGATGCAAACCAAATGCAAACCACTGATCCGTGGCGCGGTAGTGCGTAAACGAATAACTGATTGCCTTACCAAAGGTTGCATCACAGTCATCACGCTGCATGCCATCGCTTGGACACTTCCAAACATCATCATTCTTGATGTATGGCTTGAGAGCATCCTGGATGCCATATGCCCATTTGCCAGGTCCGAAGGATGCGAAGTTCAGGTTGTACAGACGAAGACGTGGGAATGTCTCATCGTAATCCTGGATGTACATCATTTCGCTAATCCCAAGCTGCTTCATGTTGGAAAGGCAGCTGGTTTGACGGGCTTTATCGCGGGCCTGGGCGAAGACAGGGAACAGGATAGCGGCAAGGATGGCGATAATCGCAATGACAACTAGTAGTTCAATCAGCGTGAATGCAGCGTTTTTGCGCGAATTCATGGGAGGACTCCTTATCATAAACGTCGGGGTTTGTAGCCGGCGGTACTCGGATTATACATAGTATATTTATTTTGTACACTTTATCTAAATCCATCATTTACACTGGTCGACGACACACGGTGTCGATGATTGGAACTGCACCGTTTTGCCATAACATCGATGGATATTGGGCCCTGCCCCATTCGCAAATCCAGGTTGCCTCAGCATCGAATTCAGTGAGCTGGTTGGATACAAAACATGCTGCTGCGGGCTTGCTTAGCGCCGCGATTGAGCATCCAGTGCCCAATACACTGGCTTTAGGAACGACTCTCACGTGACCAGGATTTGTAACCATTGCTAACTCGTGACTGGATGAGATCAACCACATT
>JBEEMN010000392.1:0-2741 GCA_041192625.1 Armatimonadota bacterium | reverse complement strand
TTTGCCCACTTCGCCTTGATAAACGGCATCCCAAACATGATGATGAGCGCTACAACACCGACGATTGTGACGTAAGGATTGAGGTGAGCTAAGCTGTGCGGGAGCTCCTGAATAAGGTGGAGAGGCTCCTTACCTTCAGGTTTTACACCAAGCAGCACGTGTGCTTGCTTGCTCATAATGATCACACCAATCGCGGCCAGCATCCCGTGGACCACCGATGTCGGCATCGCTTCTGCAAGCGCACCAAAGCGGACCAGTGCAAGCACGATTTGGATGACACCAGCGGCAACACCAACCGCTAACATACGGTGATATCCAGCGATAGGGTCATCCCCGCCTAGGTCAGCCACCGCGCCTAGGACGATTACTATCAAGCCAGCAGCTGGCCCCTTGACAGTCAGGCGGCTTCCTCCAAGAAACTTAGTTAGGAGTCCACCAACGATGGCGGTCAGGATTCCGGCGACGGGAGGAACACCGGATGCACCTGCAATTCCAAGGCATAGGGGGAGAGCAATTAAAAAGACCAGAAAGCCCGCGATGATGTCGGATTTGGATGGTTGTGATTTGTTTTGTTGCATTGATGAAAGGCGCAATCCTGTAAAAACCAGTCGTGTTTACATCCATCAATGTATGTCTGTCTAGTAATTTCAACCGTTTGCTAGGGGTTCATTTATCAAGCGTTATGTACAGTTAATTGAAGTAAGCCATACGAAGTGGCTCCGGAACGCTCAATACCCGCTAGAATTCACACCATGAGTCCAACCGTACTTACCAATGTCCTGATAGCAGAAACTGACATTTGTACACTGGTTACGGTCGCCTATCTAATCAGCCGCTCACCGTTGCTTGGCTACCTCTTCAAAGCGGCAATCCCATGGCAAAATGCACTCAAGGTAGGAATCCTATTCGCCGTCATCGCGGCGCTTTTCGATTTTCTCCCGGATGCCCGGCATCCCTACGCGCCAAGCAACCTCGTGGTAACGTTTGCGGCTGTCAGTGCAGGGCCCATCGCTGGTGCACTTGCTGCAGTCGGTGCAGTTATTACGGCAATCTTCCTAGGTGAACGTAGCGTACTGGTCGCGACAAGTGCTGCCCTTTTGGTTGGTGTTACGCTTGGGTCCCTCGTCAAGACACGCTCATCTCTCTGGTCTGGTGCAGCCGTTGCAGCGCTAGCGCAGGGCACGGGCGATATCGCGAATCAGTTCGTTAGCGGAGAACCGTTTGACACATCGTTTATACAGACATTCACATTGACCGTTCTGTCCAACGGTCTAGGGATGGGTGTGATTTGGCGGGTCATCCACGATGCGCATGAGCGGGCTCAGGCTGAGTTCCACCGCCTCGCAGCGGAGCAAAGCAGACAGTACGCAGCACAAGCCCAGCTTGAAGCCATCCGGGCAAAGCTGCACCCTCACTTTCTCTTCAACGCACTCAACTCGATTGCAGCTCTCACCGGCATTAATGCAAAGTCTGCGGAGAAGGCTACGGTCGAGCTCGGGATGTTAATGCGCACTCTCCTTGCCGTCGATCCAGCAGTCGACAATACGCTGCGAACAGAGCTTGCTGCGGTCCGTAACTACATCACGATTGAACAATTCCGTCTGGGAGACCGACTGTCGGTGACATATGTCATCAATGATGATGTCCTTTCATGTCACGTCCCGCCTTTGTCATTGCTAACCCTCGTCGAAAATGCCATCACCCATGGGTTTAGCAAGTCTATTCACCCAGGGTCGATGGTCATCATCGCACGCCGAGTCGGGGATTCAGTCATGATTGCCGTTGCGGACAATGGTACGGGAATCACCCAGGCATCAGATGTGCGAAAGGCTCTTTTAGGATCCGATGAGCGCCCACATGGGATTCAACTCGTCAACCGCCAGCTGGAACTTCGCCATGGTCACCGGAGTAGAATCCGTATCTGGTCGAATCCCAATCAAGGCACATTGGTTGCCTTTCAGGTCCCAAATAAATGAAGCTGACATGCGTAGTTGTCGATGATGAACCGCTCGCACGAGCGTATCTAAACCGCTTGCTCCTCGCGGCGGGCGTAACAGTTGCGGGTGAAGCTGGAGATGCCGCATCAGCATTACCTCTCGTACAGAGCACATCACCAGATATTGTGTTTCTCGATATCGAAATGCCTGGGATGAATGGCCTTGATTTCGCCCGTCAGCTACGTGAGCAGCCAGAAATCAATACCGCAGTGGTGTTTGTTACGGGCTATTCTGAGCATGCTGTGGATGCATTCAGCCAACAGGCCACTGACTATTTGCTCAAACCTGTTTCGAATGAACGCCTTCTCCAGTGCCTTATACGTATCCATAATCAGCGTTCGCCTACCGCTGATGACCACGAAATCCAGCGTCTCCCTGTTCGTGGCCTCACCGCCATTCTTCTGGTTCCAATTCCCGATATTGTCTGCATCACAAGCCGTGAGAAGAAGGTCTTTGTCCAGATGAAGGATGGCACAGAGCACCGGGCACTCCAAAACCTCACCCAGCTGGAGGAACGGCTGATCCGAAACAAGTTCATCCGTATCCACGGCAGCTATGTTGTCCCGACGAATCACATTACGGAAATAATGCACCTCGGCAACCACGAATACGAGGTCCGTCTGTCAGATGGCCGCAGGGCACCCGTCGGACGAACCCGTATCAATGACCTAAAGCGTTCCCTTGGCTTGGACACGCCCACACGCGATGCTGACATCTAGGCAACGGTGAACAGCACGGCCCTCG
>JBEEMN010000391.1:0-2743 GCA_041192625.1 Armatimonadota bacterium | reverse complement strand
CCAGCCTTTGGAAAGCGCGCATTGAAGGCCACGATGCCGCGCTTCGACTGTGCGATACCAAGCTCATCCTCAGCTGGGTGGCTGTGGACAACCGTCTGGCCATCCGCGTGAATAATCATTAAGTGGCCATAGGCGCCGAGGTAAGGCTCGAGGTCTGTGATCGCATCCCCGGTGCGTGTATCCGTCAGCTGAAACGTAACGGGCAGGGATTTACCAATCGGGATGTTGGATGTCCCTTTAAGGTTTGCCTTGATGCCATCCGCTGTGTTCGTTGTCCCGTTTGGAACAAGTGGAATCGCTGCGGGAGTCGTGCCTGTGACTTTGACTGAGCCCATCAAGATTTGCGAGCCGGCCCCGCGCGGTGCGACATCTGCGAATGTGTAGTACTGACCACCCGACGGGAAGACCTGGCTGTGGGTAAAGGTGCCATCCGGTTGTTGCTCAGGGTGCTCGTGTGCGAACCAGCTGAGGTCTTTACTCACAAGCAGGAGATGAAAAAGCTTGGTGTGGGCAACATCGAGATCTTTAACCGTCGCTTTGGACTTGGTTTCTCGAATCGTGAATTGGAGCTCAGTAGCATCGCCAGCCTTTGGAGAGCCCTTCGTTTTGACATCTAATGTGTACGGCTTTACGACCGCTTTACGGGTTCCGGGGGCTGCCTCGTCACGAATATCGATCAGAAACTCGGTACGCACCGGAGTGGCAATTCCTGGAATTTGCAATGTGAGCGCGATTTTATACTCGCCACCATGTGGGAAGAAGCACTCGATTCCATAGTCACCGGGGATGCCTTCGGTATGGATTTTCGGGCGCTGCTCAGGCATCCCGGCCATTTCCGGCATCGTGATGACAGCTTTACTCACCACCCGCGGGATGCCCGTGGCGCCAAAGACAGGATCGACTTTGCTTGTGTCCGTTACGCGGAACTCGATATCGATGGCTTCTCCTGCGAAGACACCGCTGTCGGGGACACGGAGGGTGATGCTGATGTTGCCGGATTTACGCTCGATGAGCTTGAAGCCAGCGGGCGGCTGGGCGATGGTCAGTGGTGTGGAAATGCGAACGGTAGTAAGGGGCGAGGTTGCAGTAAATGCCACCAGCGCAAGTGTTGGGATAATCAAAAGAGTCACCTGAAATCATGGTCACAGCGGATGCTCGCGTCGAAAGGCGGCACCCGTTTGGGCATCGATGTTTATTCAGGAGATGGTTGGCGGGCCACGGTGGGGCGCTGCGCCACGGGGAGGCCCGCGGGAGATTCGGACATCCAGTTCAGCGCGTGTTGCAACCGGTGCCGTGGTTTGGATGGTATCTGTTTGGGCACAGAGCTGTGTGCGAAACAGGACCACCTCGAGTGCAGCTCCAGCAGAACGATAATCACGAATAGCCGGCTTTGCCGCCGCTTTGATTGTGCAGCAGCATGCACCTGTGATGACTTTTGTTTCGGGATTGGGCTGAGTCTCACGACAGCAACCATGCTTGTCCGCGGGTTTTGTGGTCACCGATGTGGGCTTGAAGTCAGCCTTCATCGGGCATCCGGATGGCATCCCCGAATCCGATGTCAAACAGGCAGCGACCCGTAGCACTGGCATAAGAAAGCCAGTCAACATCAGGATGGCAGTTAGGAGCAACGGAAGCGTTCGGCGGGACATAGTCGTATTACCGTTACGTTACCACGGTATCGGATGATTCCGAGATACTGTCATCCCCGTTGAATTACTAGGAATGTTTGGACTACGAAATGGCTAATACCCGTTCGACATACGGATTCACAAACTTCCCACCGAGGTCGAATGCCTGTCGGAGTGACAAAAAATCAGCCATTTTTGCATAACCGGTCGGAGGCTTTAAATACACTTTCCCCCAGTGTGGCTGCGCCCCAAGCGGCAACAAAAGCGCCTCAATCCTCTCGAGAAGTGCGAGAACTTTGTGAGATTTCTGCCTCCACGTAAAGTGGAACGCAGTCACATCACGGCCAAAGGCTGGACTGAGCCACAGGGAATCCGCCTTTACCGTTCGAATCTCGGACACATAAAGCAGTGGCTGGATCTCAGCGCTTAGAACCATCAATGCCCGGTACGCAGCAGCCGTATGCTCACGTGGGATGAAATATTCCGACTGCAGCTCATCCCCGCTGCTTGGCGTGAAGTCCATGCAAAAATGCGGCAGGCGCTCATGCCATGGCCCAACAATTCCCTGCTGCGTTGTGCAACAAGCCGGGTCATGCCCCGCAAGCGGATGCAGCTTCTCACTTGCCGCGGCCACCCCAAGCAGCTCAGAAATCGGTGGACCCTGATCAATCCGCCGCTTGACCCAGACCTGATCAATTGTTAGGTCACCGTACGTGGTGAACAACGAGACGCTATACGCGCAGCCTAACAGGGCATCGATGTTTTCCACTGCCAAACCCAGCGGGATATGCGGGAAAACCTGTTGGGAGATCTGAAATGTCGGCTCGATGCGCAGCGTTAGCGTTGCGACCGCCCCGAGGGCCCCGATATTTACGACCATCCCATCAAATTCACTTGGATGCGTCTCACGCGAAAACGTCGCGAGTGTGCCATCGGCGGTCACAATCTGCATTGCTACAACCGCAGTCGACAGGTTGCCATTTCCAACCCCGGAGCCGTGCGTCGCCGTCGCCACCGCACCGGCAATTGAGATGTGTGGGAGGCTTGCAAGGTTTGCGAGCGCAAAGCCTTTACGTTCGATGGTCGTGGCGACATCCCCGTAGCGTGCGCCACCT
>JBEEMN010000390.1:0-4621 GCA_041192625.1 Armatimonadota bacterium | reverse complement strand
CCGCGGAGCTGTTGTTGACGGCTCTTGGTGCCAGCGATCGCTGAAGCCCTTCGGGAGCATGTTCTAACCGTCTTATCGGCCGCCCTGATGGTTCTACCTCAGAACGATGGTGGACGTTAGTTTTTCTTGCCGATGGAAGAAATGTTTGCATTTGACAGCGCATCTGTCTTTGGCGGCTTCGATCGGCCAATGGCTGCTGCGCTGACTGGCCAGATGAACATAAAGTAGTAGACGGCAACATTCAGGCAAAACAATAATCCAGCCAGCCCCCACAGGTTTGGCTTTTTCTTACGTTTTGTATTTGCTGTCTGCTGCTGCATCGTGGCAATAATGTATCACTGTTACCGATGTAGTCAACTGTGCCGCAACGTCGGCTGTCATGAAGGAGAACTCACATGAGCGATAATCCACTGCAATCATTGGATGAATGGGAAGAGGACTTGAAGGCGCGCTATCCAGTCGCTGGTGAGAGCATGTTCACCGACAAGGATAAGCCAAAGGACGCATTCCGCAACTACACGGCAGATGTCCGACCCGGCGTCAAAGAGTTCTACCGCGTAAACCATATCGGCCAAACGCTAGACTTTGTTAAGGCAAAAAAAGCGGAATATCTTGGGCTGAACCGTATGGAGATGGGCATCTGGGAAGCCATGGAGTATCTCAACCAGCTGGTTGATGATTCCGACCCTGATACCGACCTTTCACAGATTCAGCACCTGTTGCAAACGTCTGAAAGGATTCGTGAAGAAGGGCATCCACGCTGGTTCATCCTCACGGGCCTCATTCATGATCTTGGCAAGATTCTGTGCTTATGGGGTGAGCCTCAATGGGCAGTTGTTGGAGATACCTTTGCGGTTGGCTGCAAACATAGTGAGCGCGTCGTGTTTAGCGAGTTTCTTGCACTAAATGCAGATCACGATGACCCTGTTTACGCAACAGAGCTCGGCATCTACGAGCGTGGCTGTGGTTTCGAAAACGTGCATCTGTCATGGGGCCACGATGAGTACATCTACCACGTTTGCAAGGATTATCTGCCACAGGAAAGCTTGGCGATGCTTCGCTATCACTCGTTTTATCCTTGGCATCGCGAGGGTGCATACAGACAATTCGAGAATGACCACGACCGTGCAATGCTTCCTTGGGTGTTGAAGTTTAATGAGTTTGACCTTTATTCGAAGTCGGATACAAAACCCGATGTCGATGCGCTGCGACCTTACTATGAGGAGCTGATTGCGGAGTTTTTTCCTGCAAAAATCCGCTGGTAAGCCCTTTGTAGGGTCGGGGGAAATCGACGTGAATGTCCGATGGTATCCGTCGGACACAACATCTCAATTTCGATGCACCGCGTGACGTAGCAGGGGGAACTCACCTAAATGTTTTTCTCTGCTACGTCACGTTGGTATAACCTTGTTCTGCACCGGCACAATCTTTTGGTCAGACCACCGTGCATGGTAGACTTTTCGTGGGCAGTGCCTCCATGGGCACCGCTACTCATAGTCAGGACATTCACTTTATGCTCGCAGACCATTTTCGCGACATCGAAGCCCTAAGCAATCGTCTTGATGAACTCGGGAGGCATCTTTGACCTTCCGAAGCGTCGTCAAGAACTAGCAGCGCTCGAGCAACAATCATCTGAGCCAACGCTCTGGGATGACCCTACTGCAGCGCAAAAACTCATGCAACGCCTCTCCGGCGCCAAGGCTGATCTCGAACCTTTCAATGTCCTCCGCTCCAGCGTGGATGATGTTCAAGTCCTCTATGAGCTTGCACAGGAGGATGACAATCCTGATAGCTACGAGACCGAAGTGGTCAAGGCCATTCAGGATATCGGAGCTGGACTCGACTCCCTCGAAGTGAAGACATTGCTTGCGGGCACCCGGTGAAGTCGCAGGCCTCTCGTTTGCAACGGTCTTTATCTCTGGGCGGAATGCATACGGCTTTCTGAAATCTGAACACGGCGTGCATCGGCTTGTACGTATCAGCCCATTCAATGCCAATGGCAAGCGACAGACCAGCTTTGCGGCGGTCGAAGTGATGCCTCAGGTTGAGTCCGACACCGATGTCGAAATCCGTGCGGAAGATATCCGCCTTGATACGTACCGGGCAAGCGGTGCGGGTGGCCAGCACGTCAACAAAACTAGCTCAGCCGTTCGTATAACGCACATCCCGTCTGGAATCGTTGTGCAGTGTCAGAATGAACGCTCCCAGCTGCAAAACAAAGAACTTGCGATGCATATGCTCCGAGGCAAGCTTGCTGAAATGAAAGCACGTCAGGAAGAAGCAAAGCTCGCAGCCATTCGTGGAACCCAGCTGAACATCGAATGGGGTTCACAGATTCGCTCGTATGTATTCCAGCCCTATACATTGGTCAAAGATGTTCGAACAAAAGCCAGTGTTGGAGACGTCCAAAAGGTAATGGATGGCTACTTAGAGCCATTTATGACGGCCTATCTGCGCTATATTGCCGGCAAGGGCACCAGTGGGGATGATTCCAATGATGACATGGATGCGTAATCAAGCAAAACCGATGGAGCTTGCTTTAAAGGAAGCTCCTGTCGCGGCGACTCTGGCCGGCATTGTTTGGAATGAATCAAAGTCTGACCTTGCCTTCGTACCCGCAGCTACATTTGCCGCCACAGTGGGCGCAGACACGCAAGCTGCATCCCCGCTACAGGATGACCCCATCGTCATCATCGAGTTGACTGGGATTCAGATCCAAAATGCACTGACCAGGTCCATTTCGTACATCCCAAAAACATTTGGGGGCTTACTGTCGACGGCGGGAATGCAAACACTTGTTACTTTAAGCCCTGATGGTCGGGCAAAGGTAGTGTCAATCGATGCTGCTGGTAAGCGCTTGGACCCGGCGAAGCGCTACCGTGTTGCGATGCCCAAGCCACTGGCGGATGGCCAGCTCGGTTATTTCCAAATCTGGGATAAGCAGACATCTCGTACCGCGACGAATTTGACAGTCATGGCATGTAGTAGAAAACAAACGGGAGCCACACCTGTCGTGGCGTCCTACAAAGTCAATGGGCAATAAGGAATATAAGATGCGAATTGAATGGATGATTGCAGCCGTTGTGATCGCACTTGTAGGCTGTGGGGCAAAGACGGTTGCGGAAGCGCCAGCGCCTCCAGTGACATCGACCGGGCCATCGGATGCAGCGCGTGCTTATGCAGACCTGAAGAAGCAAGTCGCGTTTGGGCCGCGAACTCCGGGCTCTCCTGGAGCCGCTGCGTGCCGGGACTGGGCGATCGCTGAGTTTACAAAGGCACTTGGGACGCCCGCAAAGCGTCAGGACTTCTCGATGGTAGCGCGTGGGGCGCGAGTTCCGATGACGAACATCCTCGCACACTACAATCCAACAGCAAAGCGGCAAATTATGCTGTGTGCACATTGGGACACCAGGCCGTCGGCCGACATGGAAATTTCAGCCGATAAGAAACGTAAGCCAATCCCTGGTGCCAACGATGGCGCAAGCGGTGTCGCAGCCCTTATTGAAGTGGCCCGTCAGCTGAAGTCAAGTGGTGTCAATGTTGGTGTCCAATTTGTTCTCTTCGATGGCGAAGATTACGGGCCAGGCATTCAGGACATGTTTCTTGGTGCCAAGTACTATGCCAAGAACCCCGTTCTCGGTAAACCGGAATACGCCATCCTCATCGACATGATCGGTGATAAAGACCTTCAAATCGGGCGCGAGTTCAACAGTGACCGTGCCGCGAAGGACATTAATGACCGTGTCTTTGGAGCCGCAGCAAAGCTCGGCATCAAGGAGTTTATTGATGCTCCAGGTCACGAAATCATGGATGACCACCTTGAGCTGCAGCGTATTGGCTGGAAGGCGATTGATCTGATTGACTTCGACTATGCTCCGTGGCACACCCTTGATGACACTCCGGAACAGTGTAGTGGCGAGTCCCTCAAAAAAGTCGCAGATGTACTTCTTGCTGTTTTGAAGAATCCATAGGTGACCAACATTCATCCTGATGTTGAGCTCAGAGAGTTCATCATCATCATGCATGAATGCGACAATGCTTGGGCCAAGCTTCCACAACCAGAACAAACACGCTTATTAGGTTTGTATGGCGTGTGGGTAAATGGCCTCCGGGACAGTGGGGCATTTGTAACTGGCAGGCCCTGCGGTGGCGAATATCGCTTACTTGCGACGGATGCATCAGGGGAAGTAACACCCGTTACGGTTCATCCTGAAGGCTTATCTGATGTTGTGACCGGATTTTTCGTTATCCGCGCCACGGACATGGACTCCGCCGTTGAAATCGCAAAAACATGTCCGGCGCACCTTCATGGCGAAACGGTAGTCGTCCGTGAAGCAAATCATTCGTAAGGTTGGATTACTCTTCGGTGGTATTCGCTGAAGTAATAGCGGTAGCAACGGCACGAAACGGGGAGTCCTCTTACTTTGGCCAGCGGACTTCGGAAATAGTCCAGTCGCCCTTGCTGTAAAGCGAGAACACGCCTCCAAGGTCGCCACGCGTCAGCGAATCGACAATCTTGAGTCCAAGGTCATGGTGCTTCTGCCAATCAAAATCCTCTGGCAATGCATCACCTGTATTGCGAACTTGTAACAACCAATGCTCCGGTTCCTCGGTGATTCGG
>JBEEMN010000389.1:0-2746 GCA_041192625.1 Armatimonadota bacterium | reverse complement strand
GTTAAGTGGGTGGATGGCTCTGAATGTCTAAAAATGTCGCCATGTCTGGTTCAAACAGGACTGCGCGGCGGACTATATAGCGCATCCGAGCTACAGGTTGATCCACGTGTTGTCATCAGGGAAATTCCTGGACATTTAGCAAATGCACATGGCGTTACGCTGATGTTTGGACAGACGGCCCTCGGCATTTCAGATGATGGGACCATCTCCCTCGCATCAGGTGAAACGGTGAAGGCACGCCATACATTTGTGTGTTCTGGACATGACATCCGGAATTTGTTTCCTGGTGTCCTTGATGCCGCTGGACTTGTGCCATGTAAGCTGCAAATGATGCGTACCGAGGCGCTTCCGGGGTTCGACCTCGGTCCGATGCTGGCAGCCGGCTTGACGCTGACGCATTACGAGAGCTTTTCGACCTGTCCATCTCTGCCAGCATTAAAGGCACGCTACGCGCAGGAGTGGCCTGAACAGCTCGCAAATGGCATCCATGTTCTTCTCTCGCAGGCAAAAACAACTGCACTGACCATTGGTGATTCGCACGAATACGGCGATCAAGTGATGCCGTTCTCCGAAACAAAAGTGGATAACCTAATCCTCGATTACCTGGCTACATTCTTCACGGTGCCAACAAAGGTAATTGCCGAGCGCTGGACGGGAGTGTATTTGAAAAATCCAAAGGGTCCATGGTTGGTGGAGACGCCGGTTTCTAATGTGACTGTTGTAAATGGTTTTGGCGGGGCAGGGATGACGCTGTCAATGGGCGTCGGTGATGAAAATGTCCGTAATGTTCTACAGGGGCTGAAATAATGGCATGTAAGCTGGTTGTATTCGATATGGCGGGAACCACGGTTCAGGATGGCGAAGGGGTCGTCAATCGTGCCCTCCGAACAGCGCTGGCTGGCTACGGCGTTACCGTCACCTTCGATGATGTAAACGAAGTGATGGGCCTCCCAAAACCCGATGCCATTCGCCGATTGAGCCGTGGGCATGAGGTTTCTGTTGCAAAGGTCTATGTAGACTTTGAAAACGCAATGGTCGATCACTACCGCACGAGCCCAGACGTTGCCGCCATTTCTGGTGCAGAGGAAGTCTTCGCAGCACTCCGCTCGGCGGGAATCAAGGTTGCGCTTGACACCGGGTTCGCACGCTCCATCGTGGATGCCATCGTAGAACGTCTCGGATGGGCAGAGCTCCTCGATGCAACCGTGGCGAGCGATGAAGTCGCACATGGTCGCCCACAAAAAGACTTGGTGCTTGAAGCGATGGCCCGCACAGGCATCACGGATGTCCAAACTGTGGCAAAGGTCGGTGACACGCCTTCCGATATTCAGGAAGGGCAAGCAGCGGGTTGTGGATGGGTGATTGCAGTCACGGAAGGGTCGCATACGCTTGATCAGCTTGCTCCGTATCTGCCAACGCACATCGTTCCAAACATCAACCACGTCCCTGCACTCGTAGCTGGCTAGTCTTTTTGCGCAAGGACATACATCCGCGTGTGATCACAATCGCATTTGCGATTGGCTACTTCGCGTTTTATCTCTGCCGAGTGGGGCTCAGCGTCGTCCGCCCCGTCTGGCTGTCTGAGCTTGAGCTTGCAGGTGTATCCAAACCCGATGCCTTACGGATGGTCGGGAATATCGTGTCGTTCGGGATGCTGGCTGCGGCACTCTGCAAGCTAACCGTTGGTAAGTGGATTGATCGGGAACGACCAGCAAAGCCGTTTGTCATCGGTGGGATGCTCGTTGTACTTACAACCATCTGTATTGCCTCAGGTGGTTATGTCAGCTGGATGCTTGGTTCGGTGGCACATCGCGCCGCGCAAACACTTGGGTGGCCAGCGCTGTCTAAGTGGGTTTCATCGACAGAATCCATCGCAAATCGAAATCGAATTCTTGGGTACTGTTCGATGAGCTGGATCCTTGGAGATGCTGTTGCGCGGTTTTCCCATGGTGCGCTCATAAGCGTAGGCGTTCCTTGGAGAATAAACTTTCTGGGAGCATCGCTAATCGCTCTCCTATGCACGGTGACGATTTTCTTTTTGTCGCGGCGGGCCCAGCAGCGCGTTGACTTCGTCGATGACTTCAGTCAGCCGGATGAACCACAACTTGGAGTTTCTCCTTGGAAACAACTGGCTTTCTTCGGGGCGCTTGGACTCAGCGTTGCGCTAAGTCTCTCCCGGGAAGCTCTGCTCGAGTGGATGCCAACCTATCTCGTAAGCACACGGCTCGTCAATGCTGGAGGTGCATCGATTGTCAGCGCCATCATCCCACTGGGAGCCGCCGCTGGAACGCTCTATCTGGGGAAGGTCTACTTCCGTATTCCAGGGGCCGTACATCCAAAGGCGTTTGTGGTTTTCTTGCTGCTAGCAGGCGTAGCCCTGATGTCGGTTCCGCTGGCGAGTCGATCTCTCATTCTTATGTTCCTCTTGCTCATCGTTATCGGCATCACCCTTGGAGGAGCCTATACAACGCTCCTTGGTGAGGTTGCGGCAAGTATTGGAGGGCGGGCGAATGTCGCATCCACCACCAGTGTCATCGATGGAGCTGGCTCCGTGGCTGGAATCCTCGCAGGGCGGGGGATTGCGGAGCTTGTCTCGGCCTTTGGCTGGATGTCAGTATGGTCTGGCCTGGGCGCTTTATGTTTACTTGCTGCATTTGGGTGGATGATCGTTGAGCGGTCAGAGTCATCCCGTCTGATAGCGTCCTCGTAACAGAAAAACCCCGCATTTCTGCGGGGTCCTTATCCA
>JBEEMN010000388.1:0-3041 GCA_041192625.1 Armatimonadota bacterium | reverse complement strand
CAGAGAGTTTGTGCTTTGCGACACGCTTGATGCGGTTACAGAAAGGTCGTCGGAGCTAATCCAACGGCTATGCGCGGAAGCCATCCTTGATCGAGGAAGCGCATCGCTGGCAATAAGTGGAGGTTCAACGCCGCAAGCACTATTTAAGCTATGGCAGGCGGAAACTTTCCCAGGACTCGCATCGGTAAAAGTTTTCATGTCCGATGAACGTCTGGTCCTAACAGAAAGCAATGATTCCAACCATGGAACAATGCTTAGGCTTTGGCCAGATGTGAGCTGCGGTCAGCTGTTTCTACCCGATATGGCTCTTTCTGAGGAATCAATCGCTTCGCACTACGAAGCGCAAGTGGTAGGCGTCCTTGGCGAGCTGCCTTCCTTTGATTGCGTGATGCTTGGGCTAGGCGAAGATGGCCACACCGCATCGCTGTTCCCTGGAAAGCCATCGCTGACTAACCCAAACCTAATCTGTCTTGCTGACCATGGTGTGTTACCTCCCTCGGTAAAACGTCTGACATTTACCTATTCACTGATCAACAACGCACGCAATGTTGTTGTCATTGCTGCGGGAGCGAAAAAGCGACCTTGGATAGCGGCATTGTTGGCTGGCAACAATGATACGTCGACATTTCCTTTATCTGGCGTCAACCCGCACGGGAAGCTTTGGATAGTTTTAGATCGTGCAGCATGGCCAGAAGCATAGGACGTAAGGTCAACACCGGGCCAACCGGTGTTTCAAGAACGGTGTTTCGTGCCCTTGTGCGCCCGGGACATGCGGACACCCTTCGTGAGCACATGGCTCCATTTGCATGGAAAGCTGTCGTGTCTCCGGTCATCGCAAAGGCGACAAAAGCGCTTCACGTTACGAACGGAACCCTTACGGTTGCCGTCAAGAGTTCTGCGTGGGCAGCTGAACTCAGTATGCAAAAGCCTGAGCTTTTGGTTAAGGTCAATCGGTATCTGTCTGGGTCATCGAAGAAGTCGGTCATGGACATTCGATTTGTCAATCAACCATGGGCCGAACCGCCTCCAGAACCGGATTTCAATCATCCATGGATGGATGCAGCAAAGATTCCAAAACGATCCAAAGAGTTGAGTGTCGTAGAGCGTATTGCGATATTGGCGGATATCGCAACCGAGCGCGACAAAGCACGTTTACGCTCAGGGTGGCTTCCTTGTCGTACCTGCGGTGACTTGATTGCGCCGTGTGGCCCCGATGACCCGAGGCGTTGTGCCCGATGTCGTAATGACTTCTAGCTAAGTGCGTCCACTGTTTGCCGCAACGCTTGGGATGCTGCTTGCGTCGTTTGCGGTAGCCACGCTACCGAACCGCGTTTTGGTTCTGATCTTGATGACGGTTGGTGTCTTGCTGTTAGCCGCAATACCGCCTGCTGGTTCCTATAAGCGTGTCGCGATAGTCATCGGCGCAGTTGTCGGAGTGATGGCTGTTGGTCTACATCCACTCGCAAATGCTGACATGCCAAATACCCTTCCAACGGAAATTATTGGAGATGTGTGCTCACCCATCCGGCGCGGACAAACATCGCTCAGGTTCATCGTTTGTACTTCCACAGGAAAGTACGCTATCCGGACCAATACAGAGAAATCACTGAGTTACCTGGACCGGGTTCGCGTTACATCTGAATTTTCGGTACCAGAGCCTCCCCGCAACATCGGAGAATTCGATTATCAACGGTGGTGCAGATTGCATCACATTGTTGCTGTGTCAGCGGCAGCATCCAATGTAGTCCTGCTCGAAACACGGACAAACATCGTTGGTCGATTCATTTCTGAGGTTCGAACTTGGATTGATACCCGATGTCACTCTGGCCTTCCCGCGGATACGGCTCCACTGGCAAGCGGGATTCTGTTATCGATTACGGATGACCTTCCTTTTGAACTTCAGGAATCCTTTGGACGAACCGGGACCGTTCATGTCTTGTCAACGAGTGGCATGCACATTTCCGTTTTGGTGGCAACCGTCGGAACGATTTTGGTTTGGTCTGGGCGAACGGGCTCCGCGGGTGTCAGTTTGGGGCTCTCCATTTTGGTTGGTTATGCGAGCGGAGGTGGACCAGCTCCTCTGAGGGCAGTTACATCGTTGGTGGCAAGATTGTTGGCACGCCTACTTTCTCGCGCTCCAGAACCTTGGCATCTGGTGTGTCTCTGTGCGTGTGCAGCGATGCTGAGAGATCCATTTGTGGTGATGGATGCTGGAGCGCAGCTGTCGTTTCTTGCGGTATGTGGACTCATTGTCGCAGCTCCATTCGCCGATCTGTTCGGTGAGCGGATACGGCAATCACCATCCGTTGTGCTAAAGGTTGCACTTACGTTGTTGCAGGGTTTTACTGTCTCATTCATCGTGACACTTGTAACCGCACCAGGCGTGGCATTTCATATGCAGCACCTGAGTTTGATTTCGCCAGTCGCAAACATCCCCGTTGGTTTCCTGAGTGAGTGGGCACTGTTGATTGGTGCTGCAGCAGTTACCATTGGAGACATCCCAATCGTCGGTAAGTTGATCTGGACACTGCTGAATGGCGTTCTGCAGTCGCTGATTTTTGTCGCCAACATTGGTGGCTTTGCACTGCTTGGACGAAAGCTCTGTGGTAGTGCTTTCGCTTCTCAGCCACAGTATTACATTCCGTGGTCGCCATCCAAACCGCTTACATAAAGGCTGGTTGCCTCCTTTTGAACGTTATGGAATCGCGCAGGAAGAGTGATCATGACAAAAAGTGTCTGGATATTTTCCAGAAAAGTGTAGGAATCGGTGCGTTTTGAACGTTAGGTATGTATGTTTCGTATCATTTTCTTATGTTTTGTCATTACTGCGCTGACTGCAAGTGCGGGCTGTAAGCATCGTGGGTTGACGGTGACTTGCATCGATGTGGGTCAGGGGGATGCCGTTCTGGTTTCTTTTCCAAACGGTAAGCATTGGCTTATTGATGCTGGAGGCAACCCTGCTGGTGACACAGAAGCGGGGATTGACCCTGGCCATCGCAACGTCCTTCCGGTCCTACGAGCAAAGGCGATTCAATCTCTCG
>JBEEMN010000387.1:0-2751 GCA_041192625.1 Armatimonadota bacterium | reverse complement strand
AAGCCACCATTCGCAGAAAAGGAAGGCGTCAGCTGCAAGTATTGCCATTCGCAACCACCGATGCGCAACTACCGCGGTAACTTCTACCACGACAACAACTTGAGCTTTGCTGGCTTCGATGATGCCGCTGAAGCAAAGAAGGCTGGCGTAGAAGTTGGACCAGAAGCATCCAGCAAGCCAAAGTCTTGGACCGCTCCTGAAGCGCCAGCAGAACCAGCAAAGCCTGCAGTTCCTGCAAAGCCAACAACCCCTGCAAAGCCAACTAAGAAGGCTCCTGCAAAGCCAACTAAGCCTGCCAAGAAGGGCGGCAAGGGTTAATCCCTAGCCTCACGCAATAACTTGAACCGGCCAGTTTCCCCTATGGAAGCTGGCCGGTTTTTGTTTGTCCCCAAGAACTTGACAACCATTCACAGTGAAACTTATGAAACATTAAGCACTGAAATCAACGTAGTTTAAGGTGACACTATGATTGGAGCGGAATTGGATGATGAAACACACAATCAATCGCTATGCTGTATTTGCAGCCGTGCTTACGGCACTCTCCCTGCCTGCAGCAGCAAAACCACCTTTTGCGGCCAAGGAAGGCGTGGCGTGTACGTATTGCCACATTCAAGCCCCAAAGCGTAACTACCGCGGGGATTATTACAAGGCACATAAGCTTTCATTTGCTGGCTTTGTGGATGCCGCTGAAGCTAAGAAAGCAGGTGTTGCTGTCGGTCCTGGCGCTGGCTCAAAGCCGAATTCGCTGACAGCTGCGAAGCAGTCCCCACGCATCGGTATTCTGACAAAGAAGGCTCAGGATGCGGAAGGCGCAGCGCGGAGCGCGCCACGGGATGCAAAGCTGCGCATCGCATTTGCTGCGGCGCTTGTAAAGCTCGGGGATGGTCAGCTCGCAGATACATCCGTTCCGCTGGCGACACGCATCGATAACGCAAACCAAAGCTACACAAAAGCAGGCCATATCGATGGAAAAAATGCGGCTGCAAAAGCCGGTCTCGCGAAAATCAAAGCGCTCCAGGCAAAGCTTGATAAGTCGAAGAAGAGCGGCAAGCACATCGAGAATGACGACGACGATGATCACAAACCAGGCGCCGCTAGGCGCAAGGGCCGCGGTGGCGATGACGACTAGGCAATAGCGCCATCAATGTGAATGGAATGCAGGCGGTTTATGCAATTGCCTGCATTCCAACATCGCGAACAGGGAGCTTACCGCCCGGGCTTGCCCGGACCCACCGGCCTCGTCCGTGGCTTGCAGACGCCGCATGTCCCCCGCCCTACTGAGCAGTGCAGACAATGCTCACATGTCTTGCAAGCCCGGCAGCTCGCTTTCCCGTAACAGGTCGCCAGACACGCCTTCGCATGGTCGGGCTTGACCGGCTGCTGCACCATCCATATAAGACTTAGAATCGTAACCATTGGGTGATTCCATCATGAATGAAGCTGGCGTTCCAGCCGTGGTAAAACCTCCGGCATGCCAGTAAGCCCTGAAACAAACATCGCCACACGGGACACTTTTCTGACCACTGTGGATGAAAAGTACACTGCACTCGTCACAGAAATAGATGCCACTATCCGCGCCGTTAGCGCTGAGCTTGAAGGCTATATCAGCTACAAAATGCTGATGTACCGCGTTGGCCTAAAGCGGAGCGACTGGCTTATTGCCATCGATGCCCGCGGCACCAAATGCGTCACCCTCCGCTTCTTCAAAGGGGTTCACTTCTTAGATACGGAGAAGCTCCTTCGGCTAGGGACCACAACCATCGGGAATCTGGACTTCACAATATCCCTGACCGAGACCGACAAGGCAAACATTGTTGACTTCACCAAACAGGCCATCGCGTGGCATACAAACGAGGCATCCCAAAAGTTGGATTAATGCTCAAGCTTGAGGATCAGCTTGTTAATGTCACCAACCCGGGTCTGAGATAAGCGATCGACATATTTTCGAACGATGTACCCGCCGAGCTGCGCAGGAGCATCTGTTTCTGCTAAGAGGTCCTGCAGACTCGGACGCTCCGTCGGGATCACCAATGGACTCCCCGGGTACGTAAAGGTCATCAGCAAATCGACTTCATCGAATTCGACCGTAAGCGTGAGATCACCACTCCGTACTCCGTGCGCTGCGAGTGCTTCGAATGTCTCGGCGCAGGCGGTGGCTGCCTTTTCAACAATGTCGCGGCGGGCACCCCAGTCTTTGCCAATCCGATCCATGAACGGGGAAATCGTCTCGTAGTGATGGCCATCAGGGTTCGCAGGCAGCTCCGCCCGCCGGCTAATCCCAATCCGAAACAGCATGTTCAGCAAAATAGCACTGACGGCAGTGATTGCGAGCGTTGATTCGCAGACATTTGCCAGCAATACGGGCAGATGTGAATATACCCCCGGGAGTATCACGGTACTAAGGCCAATCAGCACTGAGAGGCCAACGGTAAAGATTCGCCGCTCGCTGAGGAGACGGGAGAGAATCAGCTCCATCCCAGCGACCATCATAAAGGCGGCCGTATACGCGAGCAGCGCACCAATCACCGGCTGCGGGATGCTCGAAAGCCCCGCGACAAGCTTTGGCGTGAAGATTGAAAACATCAACAAAATGCCGGTCAGGGCACCCACCCGCCGGGCCGCCGCACCACTCGCCATCACCAAGCCGATATGCGCGGATGATATTCCGCCGGGCATGCCCCCGATGAGTCCAGAGAGCACATTTCCGATGCCATTGACTTGAATTCCCGCAGCTGCCTGATCCGTGTCGAG
>JBEEMN010000386.1:0-2752 GCA_041192625.1 Armatimonadota bacterium | reverse complement strand
CAAGGGCTGCGTATGGAGCTCGCATCTAAGATGGCGAAATCGGCACTACTGCCCCGGCAACGTCTGGATGGGCTTTATGGTCGCTGAAGTACTCGCCATCTTGCCGATGTACGTGCTGCTTGGGATGCCTATCCAGGATGTCCCACCTCCAGCAACGATTGCTGGACCAACGCAGGACGCCGGTAGCGAGATGTCTGTGAAAGATGCTGCTAAGCAAAAGGCGAAGCTCAAGGTCGATGGACTTGGGGGGAACACCGATGGCCTGATTGGTCAATCCGGAAATGGTGAGCGTCTTTTTGGTGCTTGGGCGCGTGGCCTGAATGTCTCAGGTGGCTGGAACCTTGTCGCGAGAGCCAACAATGTGGATGGTAGTCAGCAGGCGCGCGACTGGTTTAACTTTCAAAACAACAACCAGTTTCTCAACAACTCCTCCTTGGGACCATTTCAGCAAAACCTCAATCTTGGTGTCAGTGGAAAGCTGTTTAACACCGTAGATGTCAATGCAAACCTCTCAAACAATCGCATCCGCTCCAGTCTGTCCCAGCTCATGCGGATGCACTTTGACTCCACCAAGGGCACGGTTATCGATGTCGGTGATGTCTCAGCAAGCCTCTCAGGAAATGAGCTCATCCCGTTCTCACGAAACGTACAGGGAATCAAGTACCAGCGCGACCTGGGTGCTGGAAGTAAGGTTGCGACGATTGCGAGTGTCACCCGCGCACTGACACGTCGTAACTCCTTTGTTGGACAAGGCACAACGGGTCCGTATTATCTAGGTGGATCTCAGATTGTCCCTGGAACTGAGCGATTGTCCCTAAATGGTCAATCGCTTGACTCAGGTATTGACTATGATGTCGACTATCAGCTTGGCATCATCCGCTTTCTCAAAGGACGCATCATCAACCGCGCCGATACCGTTGAATACACCTATGAGCTGATGAACTACAACAGCGGCCGCGGTGTGCTTACCGGGTTTCGCTGGGATCTTCCTCTTCAGGGAGGGCGTAATGTTGGTGTGACGATGCTGCGGCAGACGACATCTGCAGCTGGAACCAGGTCTGGAACGGTAACGGAATACTATCCAGTCAGTGCGATTGTCTCAACGCGGTATACGCTGGCATCGCCAATTGACCCCGCAGCGCCGGTGGAAGTCCGCTATCAGGAGCGCCTCCTTGTCGAAGGGATTGCTGCGGATTACTTTATCAACCGCGAGCTAAACTACATTCAGCTACGACGCCCACTCCCGCCGGATACATCCCTTACGGGTATTTCTAGCCTTAGAATTACCTACAAACCTGTTCGTCAGGAAGGCATTGGCGGGGACCGTCAGGTTGTCGGTATCGACACACAGGTACCTGCCGGTCTAAACGGTCTGGTAAAGCTGCAGGTTGGCCAGAGTGAAGGAATTACTGCGGCAAGCAGTGGCACCGGGGTCGACATCCAAACCCGCTTCGCCAGTAGCGACAAACAAAAGAACAATAAATGGAGTGTGTCCACGGGCATCCGAAATGTTGGCTCCGGCTTCTCTAGCGTTGACTCCACGGCGGGCGCATTTCTACGTACGGGCAGGGAGCTGAAGACGCAGTGGAGGTTTGCGCCTACCGAGTCAACAGACCTTAGTGGTAACTTTCTTACCAGTCAGTTTCCGAACATCTACAGTAACTCGGCGACTGGTACAACGCCGACCGCACCGACATCGCTCTCTGATTCGACTGGTCTTGGCTTCACCGTCAGCCAAAAGTTGAAAGCTCCAAAGGGGGGACAGGCTCCCGTGGTGCGGGCAAGCCATAATCAGACCGGCCAGCGGCTGACCTATACCGCAACAGGGACGGGGACAGGAACCGGGACTGGAACGGGATCGAGTACCACGCAGCCGACAAAGTCATCGTATGCAAGCGACTCTGTTGGCATCGATTGGGGATTCACCAATGTCCAGCTTGGGCTAACGATTGACCAGACGACGAGTCAGGGCCGCTCGGTGTTTGCAAATGCCTATTCGCAAACGGTAGGTACGGGCAGTACTAACACGGGTGGTGGCTACCTTGGCGGCATTCAAAATGGTAATGCAAATGCCAATATGACCAATGGCGCGAGCACAAATATTCGCTTCAATACAACGTTCACTCCTAGCACGCGCCTCTCTCTTAGTTCAAACCTTGGGACAAGCCGCAACCGGTCTGGCGGAACTGCCAGCAGTGCCAATGACAATCAAATGTCGCTCCTGTACTGGATTGCGCCAGACAAGATACAGCTGGATGTGCAGTTAACGGATAGTCAGAATGGCCAGAGCCTGGATGGTTTTTATGGCAATGGTGGCTCCATTGGAGGCGGCACGAATGGGTTGACATCTACGGGACAGCAGACCCGAACACGGGACATTCGCTTGTCCTTCACTCCAACACAGGCCATCCGTGCCGAGGTGCGACGAAGCTCATCGTTGATGCTTGTCCCCAACTTCGACAACACCGATATGACCAGCAATGACCTGCTGTTGACATACTCACCATCGGCAGAATTCAATGTCAATGCCACCGTCAGTCAGCAAATTGGCCGCTATGTGGGTGGGCAGGGAGATTTTGATAACACGAACTGGTCCTTTACCACCACGCATGGTCGCCCGGATGGCCTTCAGGTTCGAACGGGCTTTATGCGGATGAACTTTGGGTCATCCACGATGATGGGTGGCGGTGGGATTGGTGGTATCGGCGGCGGCTTTGGTGGAGGAATTGGCGGCGGTAGCTTTAGCATGCAG
>JBEEMN010000385.1:0-2755 GCA_041192625.1 Armatimonadota bacterium | reverse complement strand
TCCACAACCCCCTGCTTCGGGTCATCATGCATCCGCGTCGTGCCCATCGGATGGTGCAAGCTCGCATACATCACCTGCGGCGCACCCTGATTCAGCTCCAAGTCGAGGTCACCGATCCCCGCTTTCGCAAAGCCAGCCTTATAGGCGTGCAGCGCACCCGCCACGCCACGCAGGTCTGTGTCCGTAAGCCGCCAATGCTGGCAGATACGGGTCATCCCCAGCGCATCCTTTCCCGTTCCCAGCGTAATACGGTTATCGCGGTCGGGGACCTGCTCAGTCAGATGTAGCACTTCAAGCGCTGGGAACTGTGTGAGGTCGCTCTCATTTACCGACCAGCCCCCGCTATCGAGGTGATACGCAGCATCCCGTGCATACATCCCGTAATTCTTCCGCCAGCGGTAATACAAAATGTCCACGATACCCAGCGCCGCCACGGTAGCTTGCCGAATTTGCGCTGCTCCAATCTTCCGGGCCCTCAGAGCACGGAGAAGGCCAACGCTCGCAACCACGGCAGGCGAGTTGTGCCGCGGACCACGCGGAAAGCGTTTGCGCAGCGGATTAATGCCCTCGCCAGCCCGTCGCGGAAAGATCGCTGCGCAGGTGTTAAGCAACTTCTTTTCCCGCAGCGTCTCCTCGGTCAAGACAGGCTTTGCTGTAACTAATGCGCCATCCACACGGCGCGTGTCGTAAAACATCAGCTTTCCCAGCGTATCTGGATGAGCTAGTTTTAGGAGCCCGCTTCTCACTGCCTGATGGTCCATTAAGAAACGTCCGACGAGGTCATTTTGGTTACCGAGACCTGCCGGGTTCCCCTGGCGGCTGCAGAGAAGGAGGCGTGTTGCCTCGATGGTCCCGCTCGCGATGATGACGATTTTAGGTCTGATACGAAACGCTGTTCCTGCGAAGGTTTTGATGCAAATGTCGGTGACGGCAGCGCAGTCATTAGATGTGAGCAGCTCGGTAGCCGTGGCCTCGGTGATCAATGTAATGTTTGGTGCGCCCGCCAGCTTGGCTTTGGCAGCTGCGAGAAAGGTTCGGCTTGGCCCAAAGTGGAAGATGCGCGTTTCCATCCCGGTGTTCTCGAATGGGTACGGCTCGCACTTGGGTGTGGACCAGCTTTCTGGAGCATAGTCGTACGGGCCGGCGCCGGCAAACGCATGGGCGCGTGCATAGTAGGGATCGAGATGTGACTTTGTAAATGGCCAGCCACTGTGCGGCACCCAGTCCCGTTTCTCAAAGTCAATGGGGTCGAGTGTGGTGTAGCGGATGCCGGTTTCGCTTGGCGTATACCGGATGCCCCAGCTGTTGCTCGTGCCGCCAAAGCGCCGGATGCGGGTTTGGACGGCGCTGGGGTAGGAAACATCCCCGGTCGGCATCCGGTCATCCAAGTTCAGCTGTTGAAAGTCATCAAAGTTCCACGCATCCCCGCCATGGCCAAATGCAGCACTTGTTTCATCCCGCATCCCGGCTGTGTCGGCTGGAAATGCACCCGATTCCAAGAGGATAACTTGATGTGGCCCGCCCTGTAGCTCAGCGGCGATGGCAAGGCCGGCCGGCCCTGCGCCGATGATACAGACATCCGTTTCGAGAATCGTGTCATTCTGAATAGCCGGGCCGTGTTTTGTCATAATGGTTAATAGGATAGAACATTGCACATTTCATGCCATTCGTGGGTGATAAAGCAGTTTTTAATCTGAGCTCAGACGAAAACCCAGTATTTCTACTATGTTCGTATCTTTCAGGAATGATTAATATTGCCATAGTACATCGCGTACACCCTAGCAAAAATGCCACCATCAAATCCGCGCATCAGCATTGTCATCCCGACATACAACAGACCCTCCGAGGTCTGTAAGGCAGTGCGTGCCATCCAGAGTCAAAGCTTTACGGCATGGGAGCTGGTCATTGTCAACAATGGCTGTACCGATAATACGCAGGTTTTATTGGATGACCTGGCTGCAGAGGATTCCCGCATCCGAATCGAAACCATCCCACGTACGCGGGCAGCCGCGGCGCGCAACCACGGAATCAGCTGTACGAATGTATCGAGTGAGTACGTGATGCTCCACGATGATGATGACTGGTTGTTCCCGGGAGCGCTCCAGCGGTTGTTAGAGCGGGCGGATGAGCGTCCGGATGCTGTGCTGACCTACGGACTGGCGCTCAATTGTGATGACAGTGGCGCATCGGATGAGACGCTTGAGACAGCCTTTGCGGCGCGCCGTCTTTCGATTGCCGAATCAGGCAAGGTGCACTGGCTAAAACCAAACGCCGATGACACATTTGGAAATGTTGCCATCTGGAGCCCGATCGCGACATTCGCACAGGTCCTGATGCGCCGCAGCGCTCTCGAACAAATTGGCTTGCTGATTGATAACTTTGGCATTGCGGATGACTGGGATTTCTGGATTCGGATGTCGATGCTCGGACCATTTGCGCGGTTGAACGAGCTGGTTCTATACCGACGCTTTATCGCAAGCAATACGAGCAACAACCATGCATTAATGGCATCCTCTGTATTGTCCATTCGACATTCACTGAAGTTCGGCAGGGACCTCACGCCGGCGCAGCGTCGCGTTGCGAGCATCGCAAATGCGGTCTCTCCGTACTTGTTTCTCATCTGGGCGCAGCGGGCGCTTTCGAGGGGAGATATCCGCGTGGGAGTTCAGCTGCTTGTGACGTTTGCCAAG
Organism: Armatimonadota bacterium; assembly: GCA_041192625.1. GTDB lineage: Bacteria > Armatimonadota > Armatimonadia > Armatimonadales > Armatimonadaceae > CAIRTT01. Next base: position 65 of record JBEEMN010000385.1, on the reverse strand, counting down.
GAATTGACGAAGGTGCAGCTTGCCTGGCGGCAGCTTGATCGCGACCGCACGTTTGTCGAGCGCTA
>JBEEMN010000384.1:0-4296 GCA_041192625.1 Armatimonadota bacterium | reverse complement strand
CGCCGGAGCGCTCAATGTCGGCATCATGTAAGTGACTGCGCTTATGGAAGTGAAATCCAGCATGGGTGTGATTGTGGCGATGCCAACCGCGGGCGCGTGTGCGGCGCTTCCGGGCATTGTGATCGCGCTCGCAGAAGAGCTTGGTTACGGGGATGAAGCGATCGCGGATGCGTTCCTCGCAGCGGGCCTTATTGGTGTGTTCATAACGACGGCGTGGAGCTTTGCGGCAGAGGTGGGCGGCTGCCAGGCGGAGGGTGGCTCGGCGGCGGCGATGGCAGCTGCTGCCCTCGTGACGCTTACGGGTGGGACGACCGGCCAGGCGCTTGCTGCGGCATCGATGGCTCTTCAAAGCATGCTCGGCCTTATCTGTGATCCAATTGCCAACCGCGTTGAGGCTCCGTGTCTGGGTAAGAACGTGATGGCGGCTGCGAACGCGATTTCCTGTGCCAACATGGCTATCTCAGGGTTTGATCAGGTGATTCCCTTTGATGAAGTCATCGAGACCGCCAAACGTGTGTCCGCCCAAATGCCGCGCGAGCTGCGCTGCACCGCTCTTGGTGGCCTCTCCATATCGCCAACCAGCAAGGCAATCGAGCTGCGGCTGGCGAGTGTCAGTGCAAATGGTGGCTGCGGAGCGGGCGGATGTGGCAGCTGTGGGTGTGGTTGAAATGCGTTGATGGCAGATAATAAGTCAATGGTTATATTTCGTAATGCGACTCCTGCGGATGCTCCTGCAGTTGCAAACCTTGTCAATGGTGCCTACCGCGGCGAGTCATCCAAGGTTGGCTGGACGACGGAGGCGGACATTCTGGGTGGTCAGCGGACGGATGCCGATAAGGTCGGAGATATCATCGCCGCACAGAATCAATGCATCCTTCTGGTGGAGAGCGGCGAGGCACTCGCTGGTGCTGAAACGCTCGTCGGATGCGCACACCTGACCTTTCATAGCGATCATGTGTACTTCGGGATGCTCAGCGTGAGCCCTAGCGCGCAGGGAAAGCGTATCGGCCGGCAGCTCCTTGCTGAGATTGAGGCAGTCGCGGCTGCCCGCGGTCTGAAACGCGTAGTCATGACAGTCATTCATCTTCGGCATGAGCTGATCGCTTACTATCTGCGCCGTGGGTATGTGCCGACAGGGGTGATTCATGCATTCCCGATGCAGGATCCACGCTTTGGGTTGCCAAAGGTTGAGCATATCGAGCTGCTGGAATTTGAGAAAATTCTCGCGGATGATGTTGCGTAGGACTATGTAAACAGTTCATTTGTAAGGCAACTTTCGGGGTTACCCAAGGTGAACTTTGGCTCCCATAGCGGCTGGTGTCCAGATTTACACTGTTTGTAAAACATAACTTAGACTATTTGTAAAATAATCGCGTAATATTTCTCTTGTTTACTGAAGTTAACGCTGGTGAGGCATGTTTATTGAATCTGCCGTACGGCGCTGCAGAGGGTGTTTTTCCCAGTATCTTAACTAGCCTGTATCACGTCTTATGACGGGTTTTTACCTGTTGCGGATACCTGTTTTCGGACGTAAATCATACTCATTGATGGTTTGTTTGGAGACTACAAAATTGAATACAGAGACTAGATTGGTACGCTATGGACGCAGCGTTCCAGTCGTTTTGGCACTGACTATTGGTGTCGCGTCGTTAGTATCGACCGCTCATGCCCAGACTATTTCTCCTTATGCCGGGACGCAGAAGCAGAATATGGGCAACAACCGCTACAAGGTTTTGGCTGGCGGTGGACAGTACGATCCGAATACCTTGTTGGTGCAGTTCCGCATGGATGCATCCGATGACGACAAAGATGGCTGCTGCCGAAAAGTTGGCCTTGGTGCGATCGATAAATACAAAATCGTGGATGGCCTTGCGCTCATCCATGTTTCAAATGGTGATCCGGTTGCTGCGATGGCAGCCCTTGCGGGAGAGGCGAGTGTTCTGCGCTCAGGCTTGAACTACATTGTTTCGACACAGGTTGTTCCGAATGACCCACTCTTCGGAAGCACCTGGGGAATGAACAACACCACCAGCCAGCTGAATGACATCGATGCTCCTCAAGCTTGGGACATCTACACTGGCGATCCTAACTACCGAGTGGCGGTTATCGACACGGGAATCGATTTCAACCATCCAGACCTCCAAGGCAATATCTGGGTCAATCCAGGCGAGATTGCTAATGATGGCATCGACAATGATGGCAATGGCTACATCGATGATGTCAGAGGTTGGAACTTTGTTACCAACACAAACAACCCACAGGATGGCAATGGTCATGGAACACACGTTTCTGGAACCATCGCTGCCAAGGGTAACAATGGCATCGGTGTGGCAGGAGTCGCATGGAATGCAAAAATCGTCCCACTGAAGTTCCTTTCTGACACAGGAAGCGGAACGACAGCCAATGCCATCAAGGCGATTGACTACTGCACCGCAAATGGGATCAAGCTCTCGAATAACTCGTGGGGTGGCGGCCTCTTTGATAGCCTTCTACTTCAGGCAATCACAAATGCTGGTGCTGTCGACCACCTCTTTATCGCTGCAGCGGGAAACAGTGCGTTGAACATCGATGTGTCCCTTTCCTATCCAGCGAGCTACAACCTGTCGAATATGGTGAATGTTGCATCCACCACCAATACGGGGACGCTGTCAGTGCTCAAACTTTGGCGTTGCGACGGTACACGTTGGCGCTCCTGGCTCCAACATCTTCAGTACCTGGCCGATAGCACTGACCGTTCTTGGTCAACCAAATGGTTATAACTCGATCAGTGGTACATCGATGGCGGCGCCGCATGTAACCGGTCTCGCTGCATTGCTTCGCGGCAAAATGCCAAGCTGGACGGCCACTCAGGTTCGCAGTGCGATCTTGGGCAGCACCAAGCCATTGGCCAACCTTGCAGGCAAGATTGGTCGCGAAGGCATCATCAGTGCATACAACGCTCTGCTTGGGACAAATGTCGAGGCTATTCCTCCAACGGTCAATGCGGTTCGTACACCTGCAGCCGCAAATGCGGCTGGCTGGAACAACGCCAACGTGACGGTTGCGATCACGGGTACAGACAATGTTGGTGGTAGCGGTGTCCGGGACATCAAGTACACCATTAATGCTGGAACAACGATCACAGCTGCAGGAAGCACGGCGAATGTCGTACGGTCCACGGATGGCATCGCAACGCTTGCTTACTGGGCGACGGACAACTCAGGCAATGTTTCACCGGCTGGCTCGATGACGGTGCGTGTTGACAAGACTGTGCCTGTAACAACCATTACTGCGACCCCTGGACCGACATCGACAAGTGTAGCTATCAGCGGCACGGATGCGACATCTGGTCTTGCTGGTACGTTCTATTCTGTTGATGGTGCCCCGGTAGCGGCGTACTCTGGTCCGATTACGCTGGACAACGGCGTTCATACGGTTACTGCTTACAGCACGGATATCGCTGGAAATACGGAAGCTGTCAAGACGCTTTCGCTTCCACTTGGTTCGTTGTCGACAGTGAGTGTGAATCCGGTCAGCGTCAATGGGGGAACAGCTGCGACTGGCACGGTCACACTTGGCTCACCGGCACCCGCCGGAGGGGTTGTGGTTACGCTTACGAGCAGCTCAGCGGCTGCTGTCGTACCAGCATCGGTGACAGTCGCAGCGGGAGCTTCGACGGCTACGTTTCCGATCACCACGACATCGGTCGTTGCGAGCACAGCCGCTGTGATCACTGGCTCATCGCTTGGCGTCAGCAAGTCAACTACGCTTACTGTAAACCCTGCGGTTGCATCGGTGACATTCAGCACACTGGCGCTGAATCCAACATCGGTGCGTGGAGGTCGTGCAAACTCCACGGCTACCATCACGCTGAGTGCGGTCACACCAACGGCGCTTGTTGTAAATCTGGCATCCAGTAATACAGCCGCGGCACGTGTTCCGCTGACGGCAACGGTAGCAGCCGGAGCTCGCACCGTTACGTTTACTGTAACATCGGTCACTGGAACGACGAACCGAACGGCTGTTATCAGCGGTACAGCTCTCGGTGTAACCCGTTCCGCCACTTTGACTGTCCAGCGCTAACTGGGCACGTCAAGCAGATCCTGTCTGGGTTTAGTCTCCCCGTGACAGGTCTGAAAGCAACTGGTTCTGCAGGAAGTTTAGTCTCCTTCCGGCAGGGCCAGTTTTTGTATTTAATGGCCACATGTCGAATACGCGGTGGGTAACTCCAAAACTTCTGTGTAGGGGCAGGCCTCTGTGCCTGCCCTTTGCGTGCCGTGGTCAGCTTGATGTACGACTGGTGAACATTACATCCAC
>JBEEMN010000383.1:0-2765 GCA_041192625.1 Armatimonadota bacterium | reverse complement strand
TAGGCCTCTACACGCTTGTCCCCTTTGGCAATATCGTCTGTATGGTGGAGCTGTCCAAAGCTGTCAACGCAAGGATGAAAGCGATTGGTGTTACTCGGAAGATGAACGATGCTGATATCCGGGTCATCAAAATACAAGCTCTAGAACAGCACTGGTCATAAGGCCCTGATCTCTTCAAGGCAATCATGGAGGCCTTGAAACACTGCAGATTGTTCTTGTGATGCACACCGCACGACATGACAACTAACCTGATGGCTAGGGCTGCCGCTTGATTTAGCCATTGAATGGGATGTTACTAAGTCTAGTATGACGCGGGCGATGTTACATCGGGTCGACTTCAAAGCGGATGCTTTCGACTACTCTAGCGACATTCGTGGCGGGATTGCTCATGACACTCCTAAAGGCTGGACAGTATCGAGCGATGGCGGTTTTGTCTTGGAGCTGGCGCAGAGGCGGTAGCTTCATCACCATCCCCATCTGTCGTATAGTAGATTGGAGCCCACACCAACCGATAAGAATGGCGGGTACCCTTGGAGGTCGAAATGCAGCTAGGCTATGTCGTTATCTATGTCAATGATTTAGAGCGGTGCCACCAGTTTTGGACCGACCAAGTCGGGATGGTCACAAAACGTAATTCGGAGACCGATGGCTTTTCTATCCCCCAAATCGGCTTCGCAGATCAAGATGCCGCCATTGAGCTCGTCCCAAATGCCTTCATGGAAAAGGTTGGGCACGGAGCTGTAACCGTAGCGCCATCGATGTGCTTTCACGTTGCGGACCTCGAAACTGAACATCAGCGCCTCACAGCAGCAGGCGTCGTCGTTTCCCCCATCGGTGACCACTTCGGCACCACAACCTTCGCCTTTTCAGATCCGGAAGACCGCTGGTTCGCCGTCATCTCCAAGCCATAAATACTCATGACAGTACGCCAGCAGCTCCAGCAGCACTTTATTGAGCGCTTCCAGCGTGGAGAGACGCCACAAGCAGTTTCGTCGACAGCCATTGAGCACATCGCATCAACGCTGAATGTGCTCCTCCCAGCGTCCTATTGCGACTTTCTAGAGACCCACGGTCCTGCCTACACACCTGACATCCTAGATCTCGCCGTCCTTCGGAAGTCGCCGCTAATCGCGGTTCAGGAGTTCCTAGCGCCAACAGAGGTCATCGAAAGCAGCGTAACCATCGGTGTTAAAGGCTGTGTCGCATTCGCAAGCGACTGCTCTGGAAACCTGTTTTGCTTTAAGCGCCTTCCCAAAGCAGAACCTCGCCCGGATGATGCCCCTGTCTGGCTGTTTGATCACGAAACTGGAAAGACATCCAAAGTCTCCCCAGCCTTCGACACATGGCTGTCCAACTTCACCCAGCTGCAACCACTACTGCAGGATAGATCACCAGACACACGTACACCACACCCCGACCATCTCTACCAAGTCGTCATTCAGTTCCCAGCAACCTTCTTCCCTGATCAGACATCCATTGAGGCCTTCGGCGAACGCATCGCCGAATGCATGCCGCGCACACACGAATACGATGGCTTTGACCACGGCAGTGGGACAACCAACTACTTCCTCTACTCAAACACGCCCAATGCCATCCTCACCAACTTCCGCAAGTACCTCGGCACAAACAAAGTCGAGAAGAAAGTCCGGATCGCGTATCGCAGCGTCGACCATGATATCTGGACTAACCTCTGGCCAAAGCGCGACATCCGGCCATTTGATTACAGCTACGTGTAGACATAAATACCCGGCAAGAATACTAGGGTTCTCAACAATGGCAACAACGGACAATCAGGTGTGGTACCGTCCGGCCAAGAAACAGACTTGGATAGGTCTCCGCATAATGAATTACTTTTTCAAAACACCCGTGATTGTCGCGGCTATCGCACTCATCGCAGCCGTGCCGGGAATCAGCTCTGTGCTGCACGGAACCTCGATCCGGGATGCTCGTACGCTCGCATCCGGTACCGTCACAACCATCAAAGGTACCGTAACCGTTCCATCCGGTGCCTTTGCTTCCAGCACCTATGATCAAGGCTTTGCCATTCAGGACAAAACCGGCGGCATCTACATCAGCACACAGACCAACCACCGCCTCAAGCTTGGCGACACCGCCGAAGTAACTGGCGTTCTCGGACAGACCTTTGGCCTAACGATCGTCACACCAGGCAGTGGTCGAAGCGTTTTGATTAAACGCGATAATGACACCGTCACCCCGCAACGCATCGCCACTGGAAGCGTTAACGAAGCATCCGAAGGCCGCCTCGTCGCGATCCGCGGTACCGTTTCACAGGCAGTTGCCAGTGACCTCCCGTATGGCTATAAGTTCTACGTCAACGATGGCTCTGGCGAAATCCAGGTCTTTGTCAGCACCAGCAGCAACCTCGATCTAAACCAAATGTCCCTTGGACAAAAAGTCAGCATCACCGGCTTCAGCGGCCAATTCGACACCACCTATGAAGTCCAACCGCGCATCCAAAGAGACCTTAAAGTGCTACGAGGCGACCGCTAAACCCTAGTCCCGTGACATGCGTGGCAGCAGAATGTCCGTCATCATCGAACATAGGCTGTCACGCAGCACAGGCAAAAATGGTAACGCTGTTCGAAATCGCCATATCGTACAAACTTGTATTGTTAGTCCCTAACAGTGCGTCCCAGAGCTCCACACACTTTTTATTGGCACCTGGGGTTGACCGCTAAACCCTAGTCCCGTGACATGCGTGGCAGCAGAATGTCCGTCATCATCGAACATAGGCTGTCACGCAG
>JBEEMN010000382.1:0-2774 GCA_041192625.1 Armatimonadota bacterium | reverse complement strand
GAACTCCCGGAGCGTTCCGGCAGGAGTGCGCGGATCAGGAACGGGATGTCCGCATCATCGTCCCGAGCGCCGGAGAGCCATTCACGGTTTAACGATGTCCTACGCCGTCATCACCGCCGCTCAGGCCAAGGCCATTGAGCAGGCAGCCTGCACGCAAATGAACCTCCCACTGCTATCTTTGATGCAGTCGGCGGGCGAGGCTGCCGCGCGGCTTGTTCAGCAGGTCTATCCTCTTGGCAGGGTCATCGTGCTGTGCGGGCCGGGTGGTAATGGCGGGGATGGCTACGTTGTGGCGCGCTTACTCCTCTCCGAAGGGCGTTATGTGGAGGTCATTGCTAGCAGAGCACCGGAAAAACTTACCGGGGATGCCGCGGTCATGGCGCATGCGTGGACAGCCTGCGGCGGAATGACACGCATTTTTGGCGATGAACCACTGGGCCACGTGACAGAATCGGATGTCATCATCGATGCCCTCCTCGGCATCGGAACAGCATCAAAACCTGATGGAGCGATAGGCGCGCTGTGTGCTTGGGCGAATGACAGTCCGGCGGCCGTGGTATCGCTCGACATTGCGACGGGCGTTAACTCCGACACCGCGGATGTCTACGATGGTGCCATTAATGCCGATGTGACGATTTCGTTTATCGCCCCCAAGCGCGGAAACATCCTCTATCCCGGTGCAACGCATACGGGCAAGCTTTGCATCGCACCGCTTGCGCTACCGGTGATTGATGCACCTTTACTAATGGATGCTCCATTCCTGCAGACGCCTGCGGATGTGCGCACCGTCCTCCCTACCCGTGTGCAGCATCGAAATGCGAATAAGGGTTCCCATGGTCGCGTGCTGGTGATCGCCGGCTCGGATGACATGCCCGGGGCCGCATTGCTTACGCTGCGCGCATCGATGCACGCTGGGGCCGGCTATGCGACGCTCATCTCCACAAAATCTGTCTGCCAACTCGCCGCTGCAACGCTTCCAGAAGCGATTTATGTGTCATGTCAAGCTGAGTCGGATGGCACACTTTCATTTACGTCAACGCAACAGGAAATTCTACAACGCATCCCGCGCACGGATTGCATCGCGATTGGACCCGGACTTGGACGCACCGACGAAACAGCTGCCATCGTCGCGTATGTTCTTGAAACGTTCACTGGCCCGGTCGTCATCGATGCCGATGCGCTTTATGCCGCATCCCCGACGCTCCTCAAAGAGCGCTCCGCCGCGGGTCGGGAAACGATTCTGACACCGCACCCGGGTGAGGCTGCCGCAGCTTACGCAGTTGAAAGCCGTGACCGAGACCGTCTTACAGCCGTCCGTGAACTTGCGCTGTTGACCCACGCAACCGTGCTGCTCAAGGGCACCCGTACACTGGTGGCATCAGATGGACTGCGCACCGACATCATCCGCAAAGGCACACCGGCACTTGGAACGGCTGGTTCGGGAGATACGCTAACAGGAATCATCGCGGCATTGGCGGCGCAAGGGCTTCCGCCGCACCGCGCAGCCGTTGCGGGTGCAACAATCCACGCCCGCGCCGGGGAACTTGCGGCGGCAAAAAACGGTCTGATGAATACATCGGCCAGCGACATTTGTGACTGCATCGGCGCTGCCTGGATGCGTATTACTGCGGGAGAGGATACATCGCCATGGGTAGACTGAACAGATTCCAGCGGGGCCTATTACCGGTGTGTATGTTTGCCCTGTTTGCAGGCAGCTCGCTCGCAAGAATCCCACAACAGGACAAACCGGCGCCAGTAGCCACACCAGCCCCAAATGAAAAGCAAGCGGCCGCTACGCCGCCCGTCACAAAGCCAGCTGCTACACCGGCATCGGCTAAACCTGCAGCGGGTAAAACTCCGGTACCGCAAGTAAAGCAAGAGGCAACCGCGCCGCAAGTCGTACCCCAGCCAACACAACCGCCCGTCACAGTCGTCGTCCAGCAACCGGCCGCTCCGCAACAGGATGCGTCATCCGGGTGGATTGGTATTCTGATTGCCGTCGCCATCGGTTACACAGGCTTCCGCTATGCGCAGAACAAAGGCTTCACGGTCGTCGGGATGCTGACGAAAGCCGGCGTCACGCTGCCCAAAGACCCGGATCCCGTGCCGCAGGCACAGCGCCCTGGAAATAGCGCCACGTCTCTCCCACCGCTTCCCGGTTTGGATGCCCTTCCATCCCCGACGCCGGGTACCGCAGCACCATCGCCGATGGCTGGAATCGCCGCAAGCGGGCCTCTCGTGCTTGTCGCCACGGATGGCCAGGCATCCGGAAAGCGTTTCAAACTCTCCGGAACGATCACCATCGGACGTGAAATGAGCTGTGACATCCCGCTAACAAATGACCAGACCATCAGCCGTGATCATGCCGAGGTTTTGTGCTCTCCGGATGGCAGCTATACGGTCACCGATAAAGGCTCATCCAATGGGACATTTGTCAACTCCACCCGCGTGACCGGTTCCGCCCAGCTTGTCGCTGGCGACATGCTAGTCGTTGGTGCGCAGCGCTTCCGCGTCGAGGTGGATGCGTGAATCTAGCATCCCGACTAACGCTTTTGCCCCTCGCCGGCCTCATCGCGGCGTTTATCACGGTACTCATCACGGATGTGTTTCGCATCATCCCCATCCCGGAAATCACGGTTGGCCTGACGCCCGAACAAGCCCGGCAACACGTCTATGCAACCGTTGCCTTTGGGACGTTACTGGGAGTGCTCCTCGCAGCGGCCCAACACATGCTTTCTGGACGTCGGCAGTTCTACCGGATACTGCCATTTGCG
>JBEEMN010000381.1:0-4842 GCA_041192625.1 Armatimonadota bacterium | reverse complement strand
ATCGGCGGTTTGTTCGCCGGCTTTCTCCATGTCCTGATGGGACCGGATCACCTCGCAGCGGTGGCACCGAGCGCGGCGTTGCGTGGCCGGGACGCATGGCGAAGTGGATTGCGCTGGGGAATCGGGCACTCGAGTGGTGTTCTTTGTGTGGGTATAGCGTTGATTCTCCTTCGTCAACTGGTAGACATCACCAAATACGCATGGATTGGTGAGCGGCTCGTAGGCGTTGCCTTGATTGGGATTGGAATCTGGGGAATCCGCGTGTTGATGAACAACCGCGAGCTAAGCCTTACAGCGTCTGGGGACAGCCATCATCACAATGCAGAACGAACAGCCCTTGGCGTGGGCGTTCTTCACGGACTTGCAGGCGGCTCACACTTGTTCGGAGTAATTCCTGCCCTAGCACTGCCATCCATCGGACTGAGTGCCACCTGGCTGGTGCTTTTTGGGATGGGAACAGTGGTGGCGATGGTGACCTTTACAAGCATCCTTGGGTTCATTGTCCATGGGATGTCGCAGCGTGTCGACAGGCTTTACCGCGGGGCGCTTTGCACTTGTTCAGTGGTGGCAATTGGCATTGGATGCTGGTGGCTTTTCCTTGGTGGGATTGGGTAGCAGGCAACGGATCGTTCCCTATAATGGAGTATGGACATCCTCCCGAATGCGCTTGTGCCCGATGCTGTTGACCTTGCAGACATTGACCGTGACCTGCGTTTTTTTCCAGCATCTACCACAGATCCGATTTCTCTCACCCAAGAGCAGCTGGAGTTCTATAACACGGAAGGCTACCTAGGCCCGCTGCGTGCCCTGTCATCTGAAGATGCATCATCCCTGCGGAGCTTTTTCGATGGCGTCCTAACGAAGACTTTGGCGGATGGTGGGAGCAGTTACTCTATTAACGGTGCCCATCGGCGTTTTGCAGAGGTCTGGGATCTGATGCATAACAAGGCGATTGTGGATGCCGTTGTGGACATCCTTGGGCCAAATGTAGTCGCGTGGGGCGCGCACTTCTTCTGTAAGCTTCCCAACGATGGCAAGATTGTGGATTGGCACCAGGATGCCGTCTATTGGCCGATGACGCCGAGTAAAACGGTTACCGTTTGGATGGCGATTGACGATACCAATGCTGAAAATGCGTGTATGCGTTTCATTCCACGCTCACATGTGCATGGAACGTTGATGCACACACCGAGTGTTGCAGCGGAAGATAATGTGTTGAATCTCAAGGTCGCTGATCCGCTGTCATTCGGCAGTGCGCCTGTCGATAACTGCTTGCAGGCGGGAGAGTTCAGCCTTCATTCAGACTTGCTCCTGCATGGCTCCGAGGCAAATGCCAGTGACCGACGACGCTGCGGTATCACGCTACGTTACTGCGCTGCCGATGTCCGTGCGTATCTTGGATGGCATGAAAAAGGGATGGTTGTCCGCGGCGAAGACGTTGATAGCCACTGGGCGAATCCGGAGCGACCGAGCGCCTGACCGGATGCCATTGTTTTTCGGTCGGCTTACCGCACACATTATGATGATTTTATCCACGACATTCAACTCATCTTGATTGCTGTCCTACCGACAGCCACCTTGCATTACCCGCTAATTGGCCGATGTAAATTACGTGTTTCGTGACCCCAAAAGTATGGATTTGAAAAACAAATCTTGCGAATGCGTGGGATAATGTCTAATCCGTTGTGATCCCCCAATGCAGGGTTTTCACTCCAGACGGGTCACCCGGTGATTCAAATTTCCGGAGTTAATGAAAGGTACATTATTGTCTACTCCTATCCGTTCAAAAAACACTAGCCGAAGCGCGTTTACGCTCATCGAATTGCTGGTTGTCATCGCTATTATCGCTATTCTCGCAGCAATCCTCTTCCCTGTATTTGCACAGGCACGCGAGCGTGCCCGTGGAATCGCTTGTCTGTCCAACATGAAGCAGCTTGGTCTTGGACTCAAGATGTATTCGCAGGACTTTGATGAGTCCTACCCACGTTGTTCGTTCATCGGTTTTGACTACAACTGGCGCAACGCTATCTACCCGTACGTCAAGAACATCGATGTCTACGCATGTCCAAGCAACCCTGCTGGCCGCCGCCGTGACGGAGCTGGCTCTGCTTACGCTCCAGGTGGACGAATGCCATCCGGTTACGGCTTGAACGCAATCGCAACATCCTGGGTTCCTGCGGACTGGGGATGGAATGCAACCGTTCTCTCGGAAGCGACCATCACTGCACCTGCAGACATGATCCTTATCGGCGAAGCCAACCACTGGGATCCTACGGTCAAAATGTACTACGGCCTCGTCGATGGTACATGTAACGAAAACCGTGCATACCAGCACTTCGGCAACCCAGCAGGGGCGAACGCAAGTACGCCAGCTAACTGGATCTTCGCAGATGGCCATGCTAAGGCGATGAAGTGGAAGCAGACCATTTTGCCACTCGACCGCAACATGTGGGAAGTCAACCCTGCACGTAATGCTGGCGATTTGACCGTCAAGGCTGATGATGGCAACTTCACATTCCCAGGCGCTAACTGGAATGACAACAACGCCATCTGCCCACCCAAGAAGATGACCATGCCGGGTGCAGCACCAGCAGATCCTAAGAATATCGACCCTTCAATGAAGGAAGATATGCGAAAGCAAATGGGTCGCTAACCTGGTTTTGGTTTCCGCTCCAGCTGGGGTCCCGCAAGGGACCCCAGTTTTGCTTGGGATAGGATAGTTTCATGCGCCGTAGGTTGATGCTTATTGCTGTCGTTGTGCTTTCCGGACTTGCCATCGTCCTTTGGCTTGCGCCTCTCTCGCTTAAGGGAAACACAAAAGCTCAGTCATTCTTCTCCCAGGGAAATCGCCTCGCTGAGCGCGGTGACTACGACATGGCCGCCGCCGAATGGGAGCAAGCGGTTCGTACGGATCCCAAGCTCATCGAAGCATGGGTTCTCTTGGGTGAGTATTACTTTGGCCGCGAACGCTTCGAGGATGCGATCCGCTGCATGTCACAAGTCGTAGAGCGTGCGCCTGAAACACCAGACTGTCACGGCCGCCTCGCGATTGCATTTCTCAGTATCCGCAGTGAACTCGCAGCCTTCGAGGAAGCGGAAAAAGAACTCAAGCGCAACCCAAAACATATTCCATCGCTTGCTGTCGTCGCATCACTTGCTGGCTCAGGTGGAATGGGAGAAAAGCAGCTTGCCGCACTTGAGCAGCTGGTTCAATTGCTTCCTGAAGATGCAGACTTTTTAGAAAAGTACTGTCAGTCGCTCCTCGAACGCAAGCGGGATACTGAAGCCGGTGAGTACATTGAACGCTTTGTGCGCCTCGCTCCAAATAGCCACCTTGCCGCGACTTATCAGGGTATTCTCGCCTACCGCCTGGATGCATCCCCGGAAGGCTCCCAAAAGGCCATCGCACACTTCAAACGTGCACTAGAGCTCGAGCCACAAGCACTATTCCCCCGCCTTTATCTCGGAAAGCTCTATCTCCGTATTCGCGATACGAAACAGGCCGTCGTGATCCTCGAGGATGCTGCTAAAAAGATGCCCCGTAAGATGGACATCCAGTTTGAGCTCGCAAATGCCTATACACAGGCAAAGCAACCCGCCAAAGCCAAGCTTGCACAAGGCCGATTTGAAGCCCTACGCAAGGACAACGACAAAATGCGCGGCCTGATGAAGCGCTGTGCTGTCGACCCTAAAAACGGAGCACTCTTCAAAGAAACCGGACTGTTCAGTCTGAGCATCGGGAACACCATGAATGCCCGCGTATACCTGGACCATGCTGACAAGCTGACTCCCGGTGACCCAGAAATCGATGCGGCGTGGAAGAAACTCGAGAAACTCGAGAACAACCGCCAGGTGCTGATGCAGAAGCTGTCAGCGATGCGCTCATCCACGAACACGAACTCCGGAGCATCGCGATGAGAATACGCCGCCCGCTTCCCGCCCTCATTGTGCTGACCTTGCTGATCCCGGGATGTGCCAAATCAGGCAAACCTGGAGCATTAGCAGCGCCTTCCTATAACGATTACAAGTCATCCCTCTTTGTAGATGTCGCCAAGCAGGCAGGTGTCAACTTCACCGCCGACACAGGGATTGGTGGAAAGCGCCTCTACTTTATTGAGAGCACCCCCGCCGGCGGTGGGTTTGTCGACATCGACCGGGATGGCAACCTCGATGTCATCCTTCTCCAGCCGGGGGCATCATCGGTGGACCAGCTCACGGGTCCCCGCGCGTTGACAGGCTTGTTCCGCAACAATGGAGATGGCACATTTGCAGATGCCATCAAAGGCAGTGGCCTTGACAAAGACCTTGGGTTTGCCCATGGGGTTGCGGTGGCAGACTACGACAATGACGGCTACAGCGACATCTTGGTTACCGCCTATCCCCGCAACTTTTTGTTCCGAAATCTTGGCGGGTCGGGAAAGTTTGAAGATGTCAGCGAGCGCGTTGGACTGGCTAAAACGCATAGTACAGGGTTTGCGACAAGCGCGGCATTTGGCGACATCGACAACGATGGCCGCCTAGACCTCTACATTTGTTATTACTCTCCGTGGACGCCGGAGACGGATAAGCCCTGTAAGAATGCGCAAGGCACACGGGATTACTGTACTCCTGAAATCTATGATGCTGATACGCACCGGCTTTTCCGAAACACTCCCAAGGGCTTTGTCGATATCACAAAAGCAAGTGGGATTGAGGTGAACAAAGGTCGCGGCTTGGCTGTCGCATTTGTCGACTACGACCAGGATGGCTAGCAGGATATCTTTGTCGCCAATGACCTCTCCCCTAGCTTCCTCTGGCTCTTCAATGGTGGGTTGAAGTTCACCGATAAAGCCGTTGAGGCTG
>JBEEMN010000380.1:0-2782 GCA_041192625.1 Armatimonadota bacterium | reverse complement strand
CACCCTTTGCGAGCAGCGTCTTGACCAGCTCATCCCGTACACGCTCAGCGGAAATCCCATGCTCCGGCGCCAGCCTGTGTGCATGCCGCACAATCGCATCACACGTAGCGCCATCCACCTCAAACCCAAGCTTTGCCGCAAAGCGACACGCACGCAGCATACGCAAGGGGTCATCCGTAAACGTAATGTCCGGGTCACACGGCGTCCGTAAAATCCCCGCCGCAAGGTCAGCACGCGCCATCCCCAGCGGATCTACAATCTCGCGCGTATCGATGTGCTGCAAAAATGTATTGACAGTGAAGTCGCGGCGGGCGGCATCGGATGCAATCGTCCCCGGCGTAACCACCGGCTTACGACTCCCACTGCGATACGTCTCCGCGCGCGCCGTCACCAGCTCAATCTGCACACCATTTATATGGACCATCGCCGTCCCAAATGCCGGATAAGTCACCGGGTGATGACTCGCCGCACGCACATTCCATAAATGCATCGCAACCGCTGGCGCATCCCCTTCAAGCACAAGGTCGATATCCGGCGTGCTTGTGTCAATCCCCAAAAGCTGGTCGCGCACCGCACCGCCCACCAGCCACAAACCGCCATCCCACTCCGTCCCGCGCAATGCGGCAGAGAGGTCTCTCAGGGCTTGGTCAACAATCGGTGTCATCGGGACACTATCCTACACCCGCCCCCCAATACCTGACCACCCGCGCACATCCGCCGGGTAGTATAAACGCTGCATGTCCGCCATCCCAACCAGTCGCCGAAGCCCCTTCACCGCCCTCCGGCACCGGGACTACCGCTGGTTTTACATTGGACAACTCTTCTCGCTCATCGGAACCTGGGTCCAATCCACGGGCCAAAACTGGCTCGTCACATTGCTGTCAGAGTCAGAAAGCCATGCGTCCAAATGGCTTGGAATCGTCGCCGTCCTCGGCGCACTCCCGATGTTTCTCGGGGCCTTTATCGGCGGTGCGATCGCGGACCGGATGCCAAAGCGCAACCTCATTCTCTCGATGCAGGTCATCCAGTGCATCCTCGCCCTGACCATGGGCCTCCTCGTAATGACAGGCCACATCAAGCTCTGGCACATCCCCATTTTCGCCGGCCTCCTTGGCATCACGCAGGTCTTTGACATGCCCGCACGCCAGGCATTTCTTATCGAACTCGTCGGCAAAGAAGACCTCCCAAATGCCATCGGGCTCAACAGCTCGATGTTCAACGGCGCACGCGTCATCGGCCCCCTCGTCGCCGCACAGCTCATCGAGCGCCTTGGCGCAGGTCGCCCCGAAACCTCCGCCGTCGGCCTCTGCTTCATCATGAATGGCCTCTCCTATGTCGGCGTTATCGGTGGCCTGATGGCCGTCAAAGCCGGACGCACCGCCGTCGCAAAGTCCAAACAAGCGCTCGGCTCACAGCTCAAAGAAGTCGCAAACTACCTCAAAGCCTACCGGGCTGGCATCGCCCTCGTCTCCCTCCTCGCTGGCTGCTCCCTCTTCATGACCGGCGACTGGATTCTCCTCCCGGCGCTTGCGAAATTTGGCTTACACGCAAATGCAGCCGGGTACGGCACCTTAATGTCGATGCGCGGGGTTGGCGCTCTCGCCGCAGCCCTCCTCCTCGCAACCTACTCAGGCAGCATCCAGCGCAAAGGCCACCTCCTCCTTGGATCCGCCTTCTGCTGGGGCTTCTGCTCCTTGATGCTAGCAAACTGCGGCAGCATGGCTATCGGACGCTGGCTCATCATCGGTGTCGGCTTCAGCATGATCCTCTTCCTCGTGACAGCCAACACCTTGCTGCAGACATCCACGCCGGATCACCTCCGCGGCCGCGTGATGGGCGTGCACAGCTGGCTGATGATTGGTCTGACACCCGCCGGAAGCATCATCGCAAGTAGCATTGCCGCATCCACGAATGTCGTCCGCGCCCTGACCATCGGCGGCACGGTAACGATGCTCATCGTCGCCATCATCGCAATAAAAGCCCCAGCCCTGCGACGTGCCAAGCGAACCCTGCCCAAATGCCCCGTCCGCTTCCGGTCCGTGCGTGAGCGCATTATCGCCCCGGATGCCTAACACGCTCACAAGCCGCCTGCGGTACCATTGATGCCGTGAGCCAAGTCCCTGAATCCGCATTTCTAACATTTCCACTGGTGGAAACACCAGGCGCCATCCTGTTTGATTGTGATGGCACCCTTGTCGACACAATGCCTCTGCACTACAAAGCGTGGCACATGATGCTCGACAAACACGGCTTTGAAGACATCTTTCCGGTGGATGAGTTCTACGCATTCGCAGGCACACCGGCGCGGGAAGTGCTCGAGCATCTCACAGAGAATCATTCGGGACTACGCGCTTTTGACCTCAATCTCCTCACGGATGAAAAAGAAATGGCGTATCACGCCCTCGTTCCAAGCGTGACAGAGCTCCCGGAAATCGTGGCGGAAGCGCGGCGCTTTTACGGCAAAATCCCGATGGGCGTTGTTAGCGGCGGACTCGGGATGGTTGTACGCGAATCGCTGCGTATCACGGGCATTATTGATCTTTTCGATGTCGTTATTGGCTCTGAAGATGTCACCCACGGCAAGCCACACCCGGAACCATTTCTCCTTGGAGCCGAACGTCTTGGGGTTGCGCCGGAACGCTGCGTTGTCTTTGAAGATGGTGTAAATGGCTTTATCAGCGCTCACGCGGCGGGGATGAAAGTTGTGGATGTCACCCGCTGGATTACGCAGACACAGGCCTAGCTCAGTTACCCGGTGGACACCGGGATTTCAGGAGTAAAG
>JBEEMN010000379.1:0-2784 GCA_041192625.1 Armatimonadota bacterium | reverse complement strand
TGTGGCGAATGAAGTGAGTGACCCTGCGGAGCTGGATGCCGTTTTCCTAACCGATGCTGAATGTAAGGCAATCGAAGCGCAGCGTGAAACGCTGATTGGCAGTGAGCGTGAGATCACTGGCAAGCTTTCGGAAGTACGCAAGAAAATAGGAGAACTTGAGGCGGTGGTGCCGCCACTTCCTGCAACGCGCGAATTGGTGGATGCCCCTGTGGCCGATGCGCAGTCCAAACGACAGGCTTCAAACGATGCGATTGCTGAGCAGTCATCGGTTACAGAGACCGTCAACAAGGATGCCAAAGTACGGTTACAGCTGGCGGAACTCGAGCGGCAGCTTGGTGAAAAGACAACAAGTGAAAGTCGCTGGAAGCTGCTGGATGAAAAGTTTGGTGGGGACAAGTTGACCCGTTTGGTGCAGCGTATCGGCATGGATGCTCTGGTTGGCTATGCAAATCAGCGTCTGCAGTCGTTCAGCAACCGCTACCAGCTGCGCGGTGTGGACACGGATGGCCTTGGAATTCTTGTGGTCGATCGCCGCAACCTGGATGCCACCCGGGCCACATCGAGTCTGTCAGGCGGCGAGAAGTTTCTGACATCCCTAAGCCTTGCTTTGGGACTTTCCGACATCGCAAGTCGTTCGGCACGTATCGACAGCCTTTTCATTGATGAAGGCTTTGGAACCCTCGATGCCGAGACGCTTGAGACGGCACTCTCGGCCCTGCAACTTCTGCGGACAGATTCAGGCCGCCAGGTCGGCATCATTTCGCACGTCGGTGCGCTTCAGGAGCGCCTCCAGGCACGCATTGTGGTGCAGCCAAACGGGGATGGAACCAGCAAGCTTAGCGTCAGCTAAGCCGATGTGAACCCATTTACAGTCTCGCTCCCTAGTTGCAACAGGCCCAATGGTTTGTGACAGCCGGGGAGCTTTTGGTGTTCCTGCCAGCTGTATTTGGTAGCTGTGAAATAGATAAGGCGAACCTAAAATTCCGTTACAAGTAGTTAATACTATGTAACAATTGACCGGTGTGCGTCAATTTGCTAAAAACACCTATATTCTTTGTTTTGGTGAATGAAAAATCCCTGAACTTTCGCAGCTTCTCGACCGAAAGTAAAGGCGTACGTAGTGTCTTTTGCCTCCTCAGGAGAGGTTGGATAATACGATGCTGGCTCTTTGGTTTACAGGTTGAGGTCAATGCAAAAAGTACTACGCCGTGCGTCCCGTCGCGTGTGGAACATCGCTGGAGAGATCCTGCACTACCGCAAGCCCGATTTATCCCGGGCGGGTTATGTACGCGCATTCCCACACCAAGATGTCGTTGATTCCGTCCGGCAACAGCTTGTAAAGTCGCGTCCTCTGTCAAACACAACGGTTGGTCGAACAGATTACCTCAATGTAGCCGAAGGCATTGTCCGATTCTTTGCAAAGCATCAGCGCGAATCTGGCGAAATCATCGATCCAATTGACAATCTGGAACACCAATACAGCACGCCGTGCTTTGCTTTGGTTGTTGCAATCCTAAACAAACATAATCGTGCAACTGACCTGACCGGCCGTGCGTGGAACGCGCTTCTCGCCGCTGTGGAAGCTGTCAGCCAGAACAATGCCGCGGATAATCACGGCGATTTCTATCTTTTCAACGCAGTGCAAGCCCTAAACATTCTTCGTGACATGTATCCAACAGACATTCGCATTGCAGTCATCGAAGCACGTATTCGCAAGGTTGCCCCAAAAGATGCCTATCGCTACATTCACACACCGCAGCGAAAACATCTTCATAACTGGAATGTCATCGCAAGCTGTGGTGAAGTCCTGCGCGATCAGGCAGGTTTGGGGACAGCTGATTTTCATGACCGGCACTTGGAACGTCAACTTCTGAATTTTACGTCCGATGGGATGTACGTTGACCCGAATGTCCCGATGGTCTACGATGCTTTTCCACGGTTTTTCCTCGAAACCATTTTGCAGCGGGGTTATCGTGGCAAGCACCGGGATGCGATCAATGTTTTGCTTGAGCGCGGCGAGCTGATGTCGCTTTTGATGCAATCTCCAACGGGCGTATTGCCGACAGGTGGGCGGACCAAGCAACACACTTGGGGCGATATTCAACAGGTCATCATTTTTGAAATCGCAGCACGACGCTTTGCCAGCCGTGGAGACTATGTCTATGCAAAGGCATTCAAGCGTGGTGCACACCTGGCATTTGCATCCACCCTCCGGTGGCTCCGGCCATCCGGTGAGTTCCAAATCATCAAGAATCATGTCCAGCCGGAACATCGTCATGGGTACGAGCCATACTCACATCACTCGCAGTACAACCTGCTTCCGGCCACATTGCTCGCACTTGCGGCAGATTTCGCTGATGAGAGTATCGATGAAGGCCCGACACCCTGTGAGGCGGGTAGCTATACCCTTGATATCCCAGCCTTCCATAAAGTCATTTCCAACCACCACGGTACGGGAATTGTGATCGATACCAAGGCTGACACCCGCTACGATGGCACCGGCCTCCTCCGTGTCCATCAGGCTGGCGGAGATCCGATTCTCGGACCTAATGATGTCCCACCGGCGGATGATTACCCGATGAACATCGGGGTTGCGTGGCAGGAATTCCCGGATGGCGACTGGGTTCACCTTGCAAGCCACGGACAACACACCGACATCGTCACCAAGCTCGCTGCATCCGATGGCACGGATGGAACACGCAATGTCACAATGGTCTACTCAATTCCATCATCGGGGCACACAATCACCGAGCGCTATGACCTTTCGCTCACCGGCGTGGATGT
>JBEEMN010000378.1:0-2786 GCA_041192625.1 Armatimonadota bacterium | reverse complement strand
ATTTCACTCGATGTAATCTCGGGAATCTCGAGAATCATCGTCTGGCCGGTCTGAACCTTGTTCGCAGAGCGGGTTGCGGGCTTTCCACTTAGGAGAAGTCCGCCGCCTTCTACCCAGCGCTGGATTGCAGCCCGGCTGGCCTGCGGGAGCAGCGCAACCAATGCCGTATCCGTTCGGGCCTGATTTAGCTCCTCAGGAACGACAAACTTATATGTTCCAGCGACAAGCGGTGCCAGCTCTGCAGGAGAATCATCCTCAGTGCCATCCAGCTCTTCGTCTTCAAAACCATCCACATCTTCAACTAGCGGCATCAGGCAGCAGTCTTCTTTCCGCGCTTTGCCAACAGCAAATACGCTCCCAAACCTACGAGTGCGACGGCGATAGATGCGTATTGCCCAGTTGTGAGCACTCCGAACTGCACCTTAGCGGTCACACCCTCACGGATAAATTCGACTCCAAAGCGGTAGATGCCGTAGAGGATGGCAAACATCGCAAGCAGCTGTCCGGGCACGCGCTTCTTCGGCTCGAGGACATGAAGGATGCCGTAAATAATCAGACCACAGATAGCGGAGTAGATTGGCACCGGGTGTACCGGATTGATGCCGACGGTTTCCGCGGTGTCCGGGAGGTTTACGCCCCACGGAAGCGTGCAGTGGGTTCCAAAGCAGCAGCCATTGAGGAAGCATCCGATGCGGCCAACGACATAACCCAGTGGGAGTCCGATGGCGGCGATATCTGCGGCATCCCCGAGGGCTATCCCGCGCTTCTTCGCCGTTGCAATCCCGGCCCACAGTCCGCCGATAAACCCACCAAAGCTGGTTGAGCCACCCTGCCACATCGCGAAAATCTCGAGCGGATGCCCGATGAAATACGATGGCTGCTGAATGACATAAGCCAAGCGCCCACCAAGTACCCCGCCAATCAGTCCGTAGAGCGCGCAGTCCCAAATGACCTGTGGGTCGACTTTATAGCGGGATGCAGACTTTGAACCACGCCAAGTTGCGAGTAAAAACGCAAACATCAGCATCACCCCCCACGCATGGACGGGGTAGTTGCCGATTTTGAAGAGGGTTGGATGCATGCTAAGAGGTTCCTATCGCCTATACCGTTCCGGAAGGGGAATCGTTTCCGGGTGTATCCCGCGCGGCTTCCTGCTCGAGAGGGGTGGGTTGCAGAAATGAGAGGATGAGGAGCCAGACAATACCCATCGTGATGGCACTGTCTGCAACATTGAAAATGGCAAACTTAATGCCACGAACATCTATGAAATCGACGACATTCCCAAAGCGGATGCGGTCAATCATGTTACCGAGTGCGCCGCCAAGGGGCATCGAGAGCGCGATGCCATACGCTAGCCCCAGCCTCCCGGCAGCTTTGCGCTCAGTGAGAATAATGCCCAGCATCACAATCGCACTCGCAATCAGGATGATAGGAATCTTGCCCTCAAGCATCGAGAAAGCAATGCCAGGATTACGCACATGTGTGAAGTGAAAAATGCCGGGGATGAGTGGAATCGTCCCTGTTTCCCCAATGGGCATTTTGGCGAGCACGACAGCCTTACTCAGCTGATCAAGTGTTGCGACCAGCAGTGCGGAAACATAGAAGGCAAGCGGCGACAAGCGCCGCTTTCCGTGCATCGCGGGCATCATCAGGCTTCAGTTTCCAGCGCCACCGCACCGCGGCGGATCAGCTCGCGCACAATCAGCGCCTGCGGGATGGACAGCGTTGGATGCTCAGGATCCGTCCCGACATCCTCGCGGATAAACCACGAACGCATACACTTCTGACCAGGGGATGCCTGTACGCTGACGCTTATTTCCGATCCAGTCGTGAGGTCAAGCTTTGCAACAATGAGCGCCTCACGAAGGACATCGATGTGTGCAGCATCGAGAGGAGCCGTCACCGTCGCCCAGGCTTCGGCACTCTTGGTGATGCCACCTTCGGCACGAACCGTTTCCATGGATGCGTTGAAGGCATCCCGGACTTGGAGAATCGTTCCGAACAGCGCCTCGACATCGGCGTTTACCTTTGCAGGGTCCGCGACTGGGAAGTCAGCAAGCTGCGGGCTGATGGCAATATCTGCCGTACCGGGGAGGTGCTGCCAGATTTCCTCACAGGTGTGCGAAAGGATTGGCGTCATCATCCGGCAGAGAGCCGAGCAGATTTCCCAAAGCACGGTCTGGCTTGACCGGCGCAGCGGGCTATCCGGCAGCTCGGTGTAGAGACGGTCTTTCAGAACATCCAGATAAAACGCGCTCAGCTCAACGTTGCAATAGTTGAGTACAGCCTGGGTTGCCTTGTAGAACGCATACTCATCGTAGGCAGCGGTGACATCCGTGATCAGCGACTGCAGGCGTGACAGCGCGTAGGCATCCAGTGGATGGAGCTCTGCCACCGCAACGGCATCCGTCGCCGGGTTGTAGCCAGCGAGGTTTCCGAGCAGGAAGCGGACGGTGTTACGCAGCTTGCGGTAAGAGTCTGCGAGCTGTTTGAGGATGCCATCTCCGAGGCGGGTGTCTTCGGTGTACTCAATAGACCCAACCCAGAGGCGAAGGACATCGGCGCCGTAGCGGTCAATCGTCCCGAGTGGATCAATCGTATTGCCCTTGGACTTGGACATTTTGTAGCCAAGCTCATCCACGGTAAACCCATTTGTAACGACTGCACGGTATGGAGGCACGCCGCGCATCGCGGTTGCAATCATCAGGGATGAGTTGAACCACCCGCGGTGTTGGTCGCTACCTTCGAGGTAGAGATCGGCCGGCCACGAATGGTCAGGCCACACA
>JBEEMN010000377.1:0-2789 GCA_041192625.1 Armatimonadota bacterium | reverse complement strand
CACGCAACAATCGCATCAAACTTTGCGGACTTGATATTGGCCAAAACGGCATTCAAGTCATCAGGGTTCTTGAAGGGATTCGTTCTGGATGAACCAAGCATGGTTCCACCCTGATAGATGATCTCTTCAACATCAGCCAGTCCCAGAGGCTCGTAGTTGGCTTTGACCAAGCCTCTCCAACCCTCCTGGATTCCAACGAACTCGAATCCAAGGTCAATGCCACGATACACAACACCACGAATTGCCGGATTAAGTCCTGGACAATCCCCACCGCCTGTCAAGATTCCAACTTTCATTCTAATCCTCCACTAGATGTCATTTGCGTGCGGAACAAGTAATCCATACTTGCCATCAGCACGACGATACAGGAGCTTGATTTCTCCTGAGTCGATGTCCTGAAAGAGGAAGAAGTCATGATCTGACAGTTCCATTTCCAAGACAACTTTGTTTAATTCCAATCGACGTATTGGAAAATGTTTCTCGCGTACAACCAGCTCTGCCCGGTTTCGATCCGGAGCTACAGGAAACTGATACTTAGCTAGTTGTGACTCAAGAAAATCAGCAGCTAAGATAACAGCTTCCATCATCGTTGATCCAAGCTTTTCACACCTAACGGTCATCCCATCGGCAACGACGACCAGCTCCGCTTTGAACCAGTCATTCTTCTTTCGAATCGATACAACGGATGAGTCTGTCCGGCTAAAGCGGCGTGTAAGAGCGTTGATTCTGTCAATGACGAGAGCTGAATCCCCATCGGTCACAGCGACTTCAGAATCAATAATGGGAATGTTCATCTAGCGGTACACCATTGCAACTGCGTGTGCAGCGATGCCATCCCCGTTGCCTAGTGCTCCCAAGCCTTCATTGGTTGTTGCCTTCACACTGACTTTGTCAATCGACACATCAAGCAACTGGCTAATATGTGCCCGCACTTCATGGGCCCTTGGCATGAGTTTCGGAGCTTCCGCAATCACCGTTGCATCGATGTTTCCCACGGTCCAGCCATGCTCCTTGAGGAGTCGGTGGACTTCGATGAGAAATTCTGATGAGGCACGTCCCTTGTGGCGGTCATCAGACGGTGGAAAATGAACCCCTATGTCGCCAAGAGCTACAGCACCCAACAGGGCATCACAGATTGCGTGCAGCAATACATCTGCGTCCGAGTGCCCTAGTAGTCCAATACTACTTTCAGTAAAGTGGATTCCGCCTAGGTGACATTCACGTGTTTTTGATGTCTGATGAATGTCATATCCAAAGCCGGTTCTATATTCCATTTGTCTAGATGTCCGTAAGATTTGACCAGCGAGTGCGATGTCAGCTGCATAGGTAACTTTTATATTATTCCGGTCTCCGGCCACATGAACAACTGGCTTTTCCAACAATGTTGCCATGTGGGTGTCATCTGTGACATCAACTGAACGTAGTTCTGCAACGGACTTGCCAGCCTTCCAAACGGATAATCGGATCACCTGAGGAGTTTGTAACGCAGTGAGGTTTGCCCTGTCAACGCGTTCTGTTTCACGATGATCCCGTGTTCTCACGAGGGTCTCAACGACTGGAAGCGACAAACACGCACAATCATTTCCACGTGCGGCACTGCACACTGAGTCAATCAAAGCGGGAGTAATACATGGCCGCGCTCCATCATGGACGGCAATATATTCCGTATCAATCGCATAACACGCGTTACTAACAGACTCCATTCTGCTCGCTCCGCCAAGAACAAGGGACACAGACTTAGTCAGATTAAGCTTGGAGACAAGGTCAGAAAGTTGGTCAAACGTGTCGCTTCGGGTTACGAGAGTGATCGCGGAGATTTCGGTTGCAGAATCAAACGCCTCAATGCTCCACTGAATAAGTGGTTTGCCATTGAGTGTGACCCACAGTTTATCTACGTTCCCGAGGCGTTCGCTTCGGCCCGCTGCCAGAATCACTGCGTGTATCTGTTCCATGGTCCTCATCCACCGGATCTGATTTCAAGAATGCGAAAATCATCTTGCCTGCGGTTGTTTGTAGCAGTGATGAGACAGTGACGTCGACGGATTGTCCAATCAGTCTTCTGGCTCCTTCTACAACAACCATGGTGCCATCATCGAGGTATGCCACTGCCTGATTGTGGTCACGCCCTTCGCGTACCAGAGACACCTGCATATCTTCTCCTGGCAGGACGACTGGCTTCAATGCATTTGCAAGTGCATTTATGCTCAATACAGTGATACCTTCGAGCTCTGCTACGCGCTGAAGGTTATAGTCATTTGTAACCAGCTGTCCTGAAAGAGCACGTGTAAGGCGGACCAAGCGCTTATCAACTTCCTCGGTACCTGGTGCATGCTTGTCCATGGTCCTGACAACCAATGGAAGTTCCTTTTGCATTTGGTTGAGGATATCGAGGCCCCTGCGCCCCCTTACGCGCTTCAGAGAATCACCAGAATCTGCGATGTACTGTAGCTCATCGAGGACGAAGCCTGGAACGTACATCGTTCCTCGCAAAAAGCCAACTCTGGCCACATCGGCGATACGTCCATCAATGATTACATTGGTATCCAGAACGTACACCCTATCCGCATTGATAGGGTCCTCTTTGGACCCGGAAGCGGTCGAAATCCCTTGAAACTCTTCCTTCATCGATGATGTCACCGACACACAGAAGTACGTGATGACAGAGCCGATCAGAAGAGTAATGGCAAAGGCGGCGAGCTTTTGGTTGTTCAGGGCTACAAAAATCGGAATCGCGATGACCGCGGACAACACAAGTCCAACGATGAGCCCACCGCCAATTGCCAGTTTGT
>JBEEMN010000376.1:0-2807 GCA_041192625.1 Armatimonadota bacterium | reverse complement strand
ATCAAGGAAGATGTCTTTGACATCCAGATCATGGGTGAAAAGGGCGGAATCATCTGGAGCACCAGCGAGACCTTTAGCGACATCAACACCTACATGATGAACGGCAAGCCTGAGTTCATCCCGACCTGGGACATGTGGGAATACAAGATTCGTCACTTCGTGGAAGTCGTCCGTGATGGCCGTGAGAACGAGTGCCCAATCGAGCATGGCTTTATGGTCATGAAGATGCTGTCGGGTATCTATGCATCGGCTGCCGAAGGCAAGGAAGTCGCGCTCTAAGCGACATTCTGAATGGAGACTACAGCCCGCTTACCGATTTGGTAGGCGGGCTGTTTTTATGTCAGCTTGGCTTTGGTGTTGCTGGAACAGTGATCATTTGGCGCTGTTGCCCATCTGCTGCAGGAATACCTTCGCTTCTGATACGGATGGCATCAAACCCGGGAGACTTTTCAAGCACGAGGGCTTTGTCCGATACGACTTCCTTACAAAGGTCCCGTGGAGCAGCTTCATCTAATCGTGCTGGCCACGAAAGCGTTCGCTTTCGGTATGCCCAAGCGGAACAGTACAGGCCTGTCATACGGACCTCGGTTAGTAGCGCAAGGACGCGGCCTAATGAAGGCATCGAGACGGGCAGAAGAATATTTGTGATCAGGCGGCTATCCTGATTTTGCGGCTCACGAACCTTTGCATCGTAGCGCATCGGGTTTTCAATACACCGCAGAACGTCAGCAAGCTCTGCCCGGGCATAATCGAGGGCATCGGATTTCGCCGCATCAAACCGGGCTTTGTTTCCGGCAAGTTCGTCGTACAGACGCTTGTCATCATCATCGGGACCGGCAAGATCGAGATTAGATGTCTCTAATTTCCCAACGGTGCTTATAAAGAACCGATATTCGGACTGAAAGGCGGCTCCATACACTGCGCGACTTGCAACGCCTTGGTTTAGCACCTTAGCGATGGCATCGAGGTCGTCGGCATCGATGAGCGATGCCAGAGAGACGACTTGCCGCAGGATGATTGACTGACACGCAATCGACACCAGTGTTCCGATGAGGACATCCGGTGCGGGTGCAATCGCTATCCGCATCCCGACGTTTACGAGGCGAGCACAATCCCGAGAGCGCCCTGAACCAGCAGCGTGAAACATCGCGACACTGACAAATCGAACCACCTTTCGGAATGCGGCAAGGTCCGGAAACAGGGTCTCCAGGTTGACACTTGTTCTTGGCGATACAAAAGGCATCCGCTCGGTATCGAGGAGCAAACGGACCACATTGCGCGCTCGATTATCTGCAAAGTAGCGGGTGACACTAGAAATGTTGGCTTTGTTAGCCTGTGTCAACTCCTCAAACTTTAGTAAGTCCCCTGTCAGCTTATCGGCGACATCACAGACAACCTCCCAGCCGTTATTTCCCGTTGGGTTTGGGAACAGCTGTTTTAGCAAGGATGGCGAATCTTGGCGCAACGTTGGCATGCTTCGTTATACACGGTCGTCTATCTACGTAAAACCCAGCAGTTGGGAGATGATGGTGTTGCCCTGTACACTTTTTGTATGAGCGATGTCATCTATTCAACCGAGTGGAGTAGCCAGCAGAAGAAGGCCGCGGGAAAGGAGGTCAATGGTAACCCGCGGAAGGCTGCACCGGTGCCAGTCGAGCCGGCACGCAATCTGCCAAACGATGGCGTCGTCCGTGTTGGGCGTGAAACGCAAGGCCGGAAGGGTGGCGGCGTGACGGTCGTGACCGGCGTTCCGCTCGAAGGGGATGCGCTCATCGCCTACGCAAAAGAGCTCAAACAGCGCCTTGGCTGCGGGGGAACCTGCAAGGATGGCATCATCGAAATTCAAGGCGACAAGCGTGATCAGCTCATGACCGAGCTTGCCAAAAAGGGCTGGAAAGTCAAGCGCGTCGGCGGCTAACCCTCCAGCCCGACTCAGTTAGGCACCCGGGAGATGGAAAACCGCATCTCCATACTGCAACTGGATAAGGTTTACTTGCCCCGCGTGGTACCAGAGGTTGCGATAGATGACTTCATACAGGTCCAAGTAGCGCATCGTTCGGACGCCAACCTCTAAGGTCTCCTCAAGCTGAGATGCATCGATCTTTTCAAGCTCACTCAGTGCTTGCGCAAGGGTTTCATCAAACATCGGTAGCGCTTGGCTCGCATCTTCAAATGGCCTTGGCGCCAGCATCGGATGCTGCTTTGGTGCCTCACCGCCGGTGAGTGCGTTGAAAACCATCCGGTTTACTTCTATCAGCTCGCCGAGCATGTCATTCACACTGCGTGTTTGAGCCGTGCCATCGATGGCAGGAATCCAGTCCCGTTTGTCCTCGGGCATCACTTCGACCCAGAAGCGGAAAACCTTTCCGGTGGATGCAATGCGCTCTAAAAGAAATGTCTGTGCTGTCATCGGATGTACCTTACCTCTCTAATACCAGGCCCGCTGCGTATGGGACTCATCTGGCACGATGTCATTGAACCGGAAAATCTTCTGTGTGTCCTCAGACCAAGAATCCCACGTCGTCTGCGGAATGTTGCAGGCTTCCTCGTGGACGAATGCCCGTTGGTAAACGATTGCCATCATCGTGCGAAGCTCGGTACCCGGATTTGGAACGCCCCGATGCCACATCCGCAAATCGCGTACGACAATCGCTCCAACAGGCAGCACGGTGCGCTGGCTTGGGAAGAAGCGTGCGCGCTCCTCGAGCTTTGCTCCATCAGCTTCACAGTCATCCACAATCCAGTGCGTTCCCGGCCAGACTTCCGTCGCGCCATTTTCAAGAGTGAATGGAATCAATGGGATGTTT
>JBEEMN010000375.1:0-2809 GCA_041192625.1 Armatimonadota bacterium | reverse complement strand
GCATCCGGGATGATGGATTTGCTTCCAGATTTACAAGACACCGTTTGGGTTGGACTCAGTGCCGGGAGTATGGTGATGGCGCCGCGTATTGGCGATGACTTTGTTGGCTGGACGGACCCGGCGCTGGGCCCCGATGCGCCTCGAAACGATACCACCCTTGGGCTGGTTGACTTTGCGATTTTCCCACATCTGGATCACCCAGACTTGCCAGACAACAAGCTCGTGAATGCAGAAAAATGGGCGGCTGGCATGGAGATGCCTTGCTATGTCATTGATGACGAAACGGCCATCCAGGTCGAAAATGGCAATGTTAATGTCATCACAGAAGGCGCATGGAAACGGTTCGATCCGTGCCCAATGCGCGATATCAGCTAGTTTCCAGCAAGCTTAGGCAGCGGCTGTTTGAGAAGGTTATCTAAGCTGTCCTGCACATCCGTCAACCGTTTAGCAAGAACGGCATCGGAGGGCTTTTCCTGGATGCGGGTGCTGAGGCTGTCCATTTCACTGAGGAGCGATGTCAGCTGAGCATGCCGTTTGAACAGCAGCGCTGCCATAGCTTCATCCTTGGATGCTTGTACAGCGCGGGCAAGTGAGTACAGCGCCGCAGGGAATTGCGGAGCCATGTTCACGGCCTGATTGAGCACACGGACGGCCGGTGCGACCTTTCCAGCTCGCAGATAGCACTCGCCCAAAAAGTAATATGGAAGGAACTGCTCCTGCGGCTCAAGGAAGTTAGTATTTTGCACGATGTCCTCGAGGTCGGTTGTTGTCTTCTGGATGTCATCTACAGGCGTCGCAAGGTTTAGCGCCGCCCCCGCAAGGTATAAGCGAGCGCGTACAGCATGCCCTTCAGCAATGCCCGCATCCGCTTTTGTAACAATCGGAAGACAAACATCCCGCAGCTCACGGTAGCGCTGCTGCGGAACAAGCGTCATCGCAAGGAGCAGGCGGAGTTCCGCACGGTCATCGAGCTCAATCGCAGCCTGAAGCGTATCCGATGCCTCATTCACGCGGCGGAGCAACATAAAGGCATCCGCACGCACGCGGAGAATATCCGCATTTTTGCCGGACACCTTAATGAGCTCATCCGTGAGGCTAAGCGCACCATTCGGGTCGCCGAGCTCCACCATCCGCCGGGCTTTTGCAGTACGCAGCTTTGTTGAATCAGGAAGGACTTGGAAATACTTGTCGAGCTGCGCCATCGCCTCACTGGGATCGATAAGCGCATCCACGTAGGCGAACCAAATGGCTTCGTCTTCCGAAGGTGCATCCGCAGCAGCTTTGAGCATTTCAATACCGCGGGCATCTTTGTTCGCAACATGCATTTGGGCAAGGCGTATTTTGGCAGGAATGTCATCCGGATGGGAAGGGACATATTGATCCAAAGCCGACTGGGATGCGTTCAGTAACCAAGTCCGATGCTTTGCTGCGTTCCACTGATTAAATCCAACTCCACCGACGAGACACGCGGCCACAATTCCGCCAATCAATGCGCGGTTCACTTGGCTTCCTCCACGGTGATGTAGCGGTCAACAGCATCCACCTTAACGCTTTGCTTGGTACCGCTTGGCCAGTGAATTGTCAGCTCGATGACATTCGTTGCAGTAGCGAGTCCGAAGTGAACGCGTGGGTCACTGGATGACAAATAGCTGCCATCTGCATGGAGGTGTCTTGTGAGGGTTTTCTCGCCGTATTTGAGCACCACAAGCGCGCCGTAGGCATCCCGGCCACTCTTGTGTCCGATCAGCTTCAGGCCAAGCCAGTGGCCTCTGTTTTTTGTAACGTTATGCAGGAGGACAGGCGCTCCCGCGCTGTCGACAGCAAGGGCATCGATTCCGCCATCGTTGTCAAAATCCCCCGTTGCCAGCCCACGGCCAACAATCGGTTTGTCGAGGGCAGCGCCCCGGATTCGCGCAAGCTTGGTTCCTTCGACGTTCCGCAGCAGGGCCATTGGTTGGCGATACACCTCACCACTACCCGTCTGGGCAATATTGTCGGCTGTATGACCGTTTGTGACGAGCATATCCAACCAACCGTCGTTGTCGATGTCCAGCCACTTCACACCAAATGCGACATCCGGGTTAAGCTCAGCCGCGACACCCAGCTGGGCCGCGAAGTCTGTAAAAAAGCCATTGGCATCTGAGACGTAAATCGGCTTTGTCTCGGTCGAAAATGTCATCATCGCGAGGTCGAGGTGGCCATCGTTGTTGACATCCCCCCAGTCAAGCCCCATCCCGGCATGCGGAACGCCTACACTTGAGTATGCGATTCCAGCTTGCTGTCCGGTGGACTTGAAGGTGCTGCCAATGTGACGGAAGAGCTCACCGGGGACCTCATCATTTGCGATTCCAAGCGCTTGCCGCCCTGGGGTTCCGCCAAGCGGCGCGAATGCCGCCCCCAGCGTCTTGCCCTGCGAAAGGGTTGCATTCCACTTGGATGTCACATCCGTAAAACGCCCATTCCCAAGATTCTTGTAGAGGCGTCCACTGATGCCATCGTAGGCCCCCGGCGGGCAGCTCGTCAGCGCCCCGCCGCGCTGGCAGGCTTGAATGCTTTTGTTATCAAACTTAATGTAGTTACCGACGTAGAGGTCCGGTAAACCATCCGAGTCGATATCAGCGAACGTAACCGCCGTACCGAAAGGTTGCACGGGAATGCCCGATTGCGCGGATGCATTTACGAATCGTTTCCCACCTTCATTTCGAAGGAGGTGGCCAGTTTTGTAACCGGACAAATAGATGTCTGGGTAGCCATCGTTGTTGATATCAGCGACACCGCAGCCGAGGTGCTTCCCTGTGATGGCGGTGAG
>JBEEMN010000374.1:0-2809 GCA_041192625.1 Armatimonadota bacterium | reverse complement strand
AAGTAAACAAATTACCGCGCTAAAAGACGCTTGTCAAATTAGTGCCTGCAAAGCACGTAATTTCCTGCACCACGCCACGACATCACTCGTCGGATCCACATCACAGACATCTAAAAAGACCCGCTGAAATGCCGTGGGGGCAATTCCAGCCAAGCGGCTGTTGTACCCAATGCTCCAGATGCCATCCGCAATACAAAACCGCCAGTCCATCCAGCCCGCTTCCGACCAGTCCACGATTCCACCCAGCTGGGATACATCCGGACCACCCGTCAGAACATTTGGGAGACACCAATCTCCCTGCATAAACCGGATCTCAGGAACGACATCCGCACCATCCGCCACAACCTCACGCCAAACATCCCCGACCGCCCTGCCATGAACATTGGTGTCTAGGTCTGTAATCACCCGCCGGGAATCCGATTGGACGATACGGTCGATGGCATCAAACGCATCCTCAAATGTGTCATCTGCTTCGGAAAGACTGCTTGAAATCGCCGCGGATGCGCAGAGCACACTGGCAAATCGCTCGCAAATGGCGCTCCTGTCGGCATCACTTTGCGCCCTCGCAAACTGCTCAGCCAAATTACTTCCGTGTAGCCACGATGTCACCAACCACTCATCCCCAAAACCGAGCAGCTGTGGCGTCACCAGAATCCGACTGCTGTTCATTAAGTGCTGCAGCTGCACCACCTCCCGTTGGATCGCCGCTGGACTGCCCGTTTTACGGAAGACAACATCCCCGGTGGGAAGCGTGCACTTCTCGCAGCGCGATGCATCTCCCTGAAAGGTTAGAGGAGTGGATGATGTGATTTCCATACATCACAAATACGCCCACAAGTCACAGCGCGCCACCTGAAGTTGAGAGCCCCGCTTCATATCCGCTTGCCGGACTACGCGTTACTCCGCATGCTGCATCTCGTTAATAGGTTGTTAGAGTGGGTTAGGCGCTCGTTATACATCGCACGCCGGTCCAAGTTACAGATGGCATCACCTTTGGTAAAGTAAAGGCCTAGGAGACCTGACATCATGGATATACGCCCGGAAGACCTGCCCGTTACCGTCAAAAAGCCGTGGGGCTACGAGATTTGGTACGCTTGGACAGATCAATACGTTGGAAAGATCATCCACGTGGATGCCGGACACAAGCTCAGTCTTCAGTTCCACAATCATAAGGATGAGACGAGTTATCTGCTCCGCGGCAAGATGAACTTGATCAAGGGCACAGATGCCGAGAACCTCACCACAACGGTCATCGAACCCGGCTACACCTGGCGGAACCGCCCGCTGGAAATTCATACCATCGAGGCCTTGGAAGACTCCGATGTCCTTGAAGTCTCAACGCCACACCTCGATGATGTCGTGCGTCTAGTAGATAATTATGGCCGTGAGGGGACAAACGCGCCGTAGGGTTTTCGTAGTTTAGTCAATGTGAGTCGGCGGCGCGCTGCGGTCCGCCGGCTCTTATTTTTTACGCTTGGCCTGATATGTTGCGAAAGCACTTTCAATCGCATCGCAAGCACCCGACACGCCATTTTCAGCCGCGACAATTTCACCGATGCGCCGCGCTGTCGCCTTAATGACTTCATCTGCCATTAACGACCGTAGCAACCGCGTATAGCCCATCCCTTTGCAACGTCTGCGTGGACGCCAAGCACCGAGACCCGCTTTCACCACACGGTGTGCATTGTCTGGCTGGTCGTGTGCAAATGGCACCACAAGCTGCGGCTTCCCGGCACGCATCGCCTGTGCCGTCGTCCCCGCTCCGCCCTGATGTACAACCAGTGAGCACTTGGGCATAATCATCGAATGCGGTGCATATGGAACAGCCAGCGCCCCAGGGGGAAGACCTTCCAGCTCTTTCTGGCCATCCGGGAGACGCCCTACCAATAAAATTGACCGGTGTCCCGCACGATACGCGGCCCATGCCGATTGCTTGAAAAAGTCGCCCGCTGCAAAAACGGCACTCGTCCCCAACGTAAAGAGAATCGGCTCTGGCCCAGCATCGAGGAATGCCTGAACATCCGCGCTCCAGCCGGCTGCCTCACCACCCTCGAGGTGATCGTGGAACAGAAATCCTGGCTGCACAACATGTCCTGGCCAGTCTGGTTGCGGTGCTCCAAGCTGTGGCGAAAACAAGGCTAGCGTCAAATCTGGGGAAAACTGACCATCGAACAGGGGGTGGCCACCCTTTTGCATATGGTACTCGCTGCGCAGAGTGTCGACTGCCTTTACCCAACGCCTTGTCTGATACTTGGCCAGCTTCAGCAATGGAGCCATGACACCCGGAGGAGGCATCGGCTTACCAATAAGCTTTGTAACCCCCGGCGGAATGGGCGGGTCATAGGCGCTACAGAAAACAATCGGCTGGAGGACCATCGAGAAAAACGGGATGTTAAGCCTCTCCGCAACGATTGGACTTGGAAACACCAACGAATGTGAAATAAGAAGATCGGCATCCTTACATGCTGCATGAAGGTCGTCATCCATGTCGCGAAGACTTGGAAGAAGAACATCCGTAAGCATCGTCTTCGTGCCCGTCCGCGGGTCCATCACGCGACGCGCAAGATCGTGGATGTCTTTTGGGTCCGGGAGGTCAGGGCGGAGGGGATGGAACTCGTAGCCCAGAGCCTCGACGCGCTCTTTATAGAGCGGACAGGTCGCGATTCCGAGGTGGTGGCCACGCTGGCGAAGACCGGCGCACAGTCCGAGAACTGGATGCAAGTCGCCATATGTACCCCAAGTTGAGACTACGATGCGCACAGTGCCTATGCTAACACAACAATGTCGGGGATTCGTGAAATGTGTGGAG
>JBEEMN010000373.1:0-2815 GCA_041192625.1 Armatimonadota bacterium | reverse complement strand
TCAAACCACATTGAAGTTTTCCGCAACCTCTTTATTGCGTTGATTCAGGAAAACCACGAGCTGTGGACAGTCGGCTTCAAGCAGGAGCTGTCAGACCTGATGAAGGAAGCTGTTGCACTTGAGAAGGAGTTCATTCGGGACTGCCTGCCAGTGGCCGCTCTTGGGCTTTCATCGGAAGAGTTTGAAACGTACATCGATTACATCGCTGACCGTCGCCTCGAAGGCGTTGGCCTCGACCCATTGCACCCCGGCCTTGTGAATCCACTTCCGTGGCTTGCAGAACTCATGGACATCCGCAAAGAACAGAACTTCTTTGAGGGACGTGTCACGGAGTATCAGAAGTCGAGTTCGCTCAGTACTGTGGATGACGACGATCTTTAATTTCGGGCCTTTCCGGATTTTGGATGACAGCAGAGTTTGAATATGTCGGGCACTTGGCCCGGGTTTTCTGGAGTTGTGGTGAGTTATGGCAACAAGATCGAATCTTCCTGAGATACTGCGTGACCTCGAAGTCAAAAAAGTCGTCGAGTCAAATGGACGGCCTCAGATTAACTGGGCGACACATCTTAGTATCGCGCAGGAGATCACCGATGCTGGGCACGTTCGTGTAATCAGTGAAGGTGCGGATGGTGGAGCAAGCCTTGCGCGGGTTGCGCAGCTCGTGGGTGATGCGCTTGCCAATGTCTATGTTGCCCGTGGCCTTGATGTCGACACAACCGCAAATCGTGAGTTCGTCTCGGGTGTCGCCCGTGGCGTTGCTGACCGCATTGCATCCGTGGCACATGATACGCAGCTGATTCGACTCTCTGAATACGACCTATCTGTTTTGACGGAAGCGGTGTTGATTGAGCGCGGCTCGTTCGATGTTGCAAAGAGTCTTGTGATGCAGCGCGCGACACTCCCGTTTGGCCGGGGAGTGGTTGCTGATCTCCGCTTGATTCGCCGTAATGGCCAAGTGGTTCCTTGGAATGCTGACAAAATCGAAATCGCTGTGCGTAAGGCGTTCTTAAGTCTTCAGCTCGATTCGGAACTGGCCATCGAAATCGCAGAGAAGGTAACACACAGAGTCCGTACTTTGGGACGCTCCTATGTGTCCATCGAAACTGTGCAGGACCTTGTTCAGGAAGAACTAATTCTCTCCGGCTACATGAAGGTTGCCGAGCACTACATTGTTTACAGAGCACAGCGTGCGCTGCTGCGTGCTCAGGAACAGGCGATGCTAGCAAGCGGCGACAATGCGCAGGTATCGCTGCTATCCGTGATGGAACCGGATGGCTCGCTTGTTTTCTGGGATGGCGAAGACCTCAGAGCAAGAATCGAGTTTGCGCGTATTGGCTTGGATCTGGCGCTCGGATCGACCGAGATTGAGGCGGAGCTCCTCCGTTCGGTACGCCCTGATATCTCGCGTAGCGACCTTGAGAGGACCATCATCCTCAATGCAAAGGCATTGATGGAGCGAGATGCCGACTATGCCAAGTTTGCTGGCCGTATTCTCTTGTCGTTTATCTACGAGGAAAGCCTTGGCTGGGACATCGTCCGTGATGGCGTTTCCGGACTCCAGGCGGCACATGCAAAGGCACTACGTTCATCCCTCGAGCGGATGGTTGAAATCGGCCGCCTGGCCAAAGACATCCTGAACTACGATCTTGACCGGTTGGCGAAGGCGCTTGACCCATCGGCTGACCTCGACTTCGACTATCTCGGGTTACAAACGCTCTACGACCGCTATCTGATCACCGATAAGACGGGGAACCGCAAGCGCCGCATTGAGACGCCTCAGTTATTCTGGATGCGTGTTGCCATGGGTCTTTTCCGTGAGGAACCAACCTTGCGTGAAGAGCATGTCATCGAGCTCTACAATATGTACAAGAGCCGGCGCTTCTGTTCATCCACGCCGACGCTGTTCAACTCTGGCACCCTTCGCTCCCAGCTGAGCTCGTGCTACCTCTACAAGGTGGATGACTCCATCGAGTCGATTATGATTCGTGGAATCGCCGAAAATGCTTTTCTGTCAAAGTGGGCAGGTGGCCTCGGGGGGTCGTGGACGGCAGTTCGTGGAACCGGTGGCTACATCCAAGGTACCAATGGCGAGAGCCA
The DNA here is from genome assembly GCA_041192625.1 of Armatimonadota bacterium. Classification (GTDB taxonomy): domain Bacteria; phylum Armatimonadota; class Armatimonadia; order Armatimonadales; family Armatimonadaceae; genus CAIRTT01. The sequence continues at coordinate 718 of JBEEMN010000373.1, read as the reverse complement.
GGGTGTCATTCCGTTCCTCAAAATGCACAACGATCAGCTGGTAGCCGTCAACCAAGGTGGAAAGCGGGCTGGATCCGGATGCGCTTACCTCGAGGTTTGGCATAACGATATTATTGACTTCCTTGAGCTGCGTAAGAACACCGGTGATGACCGTCGCCGTACCCATGACATGAATACAGCTAACTGGATTCCTGATTTGTTCATGCAGCGAATGGAAGCACGTGGCACGTGGACGTTGTTCCGTTCATCCGATGTTCCTGACCTCCATGACCTCTATGGTGCTGCCTTCGCAACACGCTACGAAGAATACGAGGCATCTGCCGCACGAGGTGAAATCTTCGGGAAGAAGATGGATGCGCTGGATCTCTGGAAGTCAATGCTCAAAATGATCTTTGAGACAGGCCACCCATGGATCACATTCAAGGACCCATGCAACCTCCGCAGTCCACAGGACCATGTTGGTGTCATCCATAGCAGCAACCTCTGTACCGAGATCACGCTCAATACGTCCGATGAGGAAACGGCAGTCTGTAACCTTGGGTCGGTGATTCTTGACAACCACCTCCTCGCCGATGGCACCCTCGACCACGTAAAGCTTCGTGAGACGATTCGCGTGGCGGTCCGGGCGCTTGATAATGTCATCGATATCAACTACTACCCAACGGAAGCCGCGAAGCGCTCCAACCTAAGGCATCGTCCGATTGGCCTGGGAGTCATG
>JBEEMN010000372.1:0-2817 GCA_041192625.1 Armatimonadota bacterium | reverse complement strand
AGTGTCAGCGCCGCAACGGAACGTGACTTTTCTGCATTGCCAACAGCCGCCCCGACAGCCCCAATGAGCGCATCCCCAACTGCGAGCCGCTCTGGTGCCGGTGTTTCGATGGGAACCGTAGGAACGGCCGCAAGTCGCAGATCTACGGGTGTTGGTATCAGCGGTGAATCTGTGCGGGTGGATGCGATTTCCACGCCTGCGTTTATTGGTCGTAAAGGACCTGCACTGGGCTCGACGGCTATCATCACGGATCGCCCGACAACTCTGACCGCAGCGATGGAAGAAACCGGAACGGCAAACTCCGGTCTTGCCACCATTCAGGGTGCCAAGGGGACCATCGCAAAGTCGGTCGCCATCAGCAAAACGGTTGTCTCCGGTTCTGGAACCGGTACCGCATCTGCTGGATCGGGTGGCCGTAAGCTTGCTGTCTCAGATACGGTGGACACTGCCGTTTCTGGTGCTGCATCCTCCGGCGCATCCCGGTCTCCACGGCTCGGAGACAGCGCCATCGCGACCGCAGTTGGGTCAAATCGGCCTGGTGCTGCAGCAGACGGCGATGGCGGAACGGGCCCGATAGGTGGAAGCGACAACATCGGATCGCTTGCGACTGCAAGCACCCGTGCATCCGGTGGTGGTTCTGGGCCGGTTGGTGCGGGAAGTGGCTCTGCACGCGTTGGTGGTGGGAGCGGTGGTGGCAATGTCCGCGCAACTGCATCTACAACCGAAGCAAAGATCTCAGCCAACCCAGACAAGATGACAAGCGAAAGTGAGCGCAAACCAATCGCTGTCAACACGAGTAATATCGCTAAATCACAGGGTGCAGGTGGCTCCGCCGCGACGCGTAATGAGGATGCCCGGGCGACGGTAAAACCGGATGTCGAGCTGTCGACCGATCTCAAGCGGAGACAATTCAAGGCACGTGTCCTCGTGGAAGTCGAAGTTGCCGCATCCGGCGAGAGCACAACAACACTCATTGGTGGCTCTGGTGACAGTGAAGTTGACAAGGCTATCTTGTCGACATTGCGTCGCTGGAAATGGGTGCCAGGTTACCGGGATGGCAAAGAAGTCTCGACAAAGCAAAAGTTCGAGTACATCATTCGCATCAACTAACCGCTGATTCCAACGAAACGACTTACAGCAAGGCGTGCAGACACCATCAAGAGTCTGCACGCTTTTGTTTGTCTGATAAGACTTACATCCAAATGGATTTTCTCTAAACTGTTACGGATGCATCCGGATGTCAAAGTGTGATTTTGGGATGCTTCGGCGCATCCTCATGATTATCATCCCTTGATTAAGGTAATGTGCTAACACGCTTTTAACAGACAAAGGAATTGTCCACATATGGCTGGTTGCCCAACGCTAACATCCACCAAGGTCCTCCGCTCGCTCGGCATCGCCGCAGCTGTCATCCCCCTTATCGGTGGACAGACCTCTCACAGCCAGCAGGTTGCGGCACCGCCTGCGATGCCGATGCCGCAAACTCCGCCATCCAGTGATGCTGCACCCTTGGTTTTGAAGGCAACCGTAGGCGCGGAGAAGCGGTTGCAGAGCAATGGCCAAATGGTGGCGATGGTGCAGGGTCGCACTATCACGCTTGAGTTTGATCAGATCGACAAGACGCGCATCACCAAAGTGGACAAGGATGGCAAAGTCACGGTCGAGAATACCGTCGAGTCAAGTCAGGCAAAAGTCGGTGGGCAATCTATCCCCGATGATGCCCCAAGCAAGGACATCGATACCATCACATTCGATACCGACAACAGCCTCGTTTCCTATCAGTCATCGGATACCGATCAGGATTCCCTAAAGCGCTCCGTTCGCCTGTTCAGCGCTACGCAGCCTCTGTTTGCCAATGTTCCGACAAAGGTTGGTACACAGTGGAGTAAGACGCTGAAGGCCGATGCCATCCCGGGGATGCGTGATGCCAAGGTGGACATGATGGTCATGGCCATCGAGCCAAAGCAGGGTGTTCCGTGTATCCGTCTTGGGGTTCGTTTTTTGGAGACATCCGGGTCCACACCGCTGCAATCCGAAGGCATTCTCTGGATAGAGCGTAGTAGCGGAGACAAGGTTGCCGCGGAATGGAATATCCGTAATCTCCCGCTTGGAGATGATACTGAGCTGGTCAGTGGCCGCGTGGTAGAGACACGCATTTCCGGCGGTATTCTCGCATCACAAAATGGTGGGGCAGCGCAGGACACAAGCAAGCCATCCACAAATCCATCGCTTCCAGTGCAAGCGGGCCCGCCAAAGCCGGACGCCAAAAAAATCGATGAGCTGGTAAAGGATTTCGAAAAGCTTCCTGGCCTCATGACGATGTATCGAAAGAAGGATGCACTTTCTGGTCGCGAGACGGTTTATCTTGAGATTCCAGATGATCAGCTGAGCAAGTGGCTGCTCCTGCAGGCGACTGCCAGCACGGGAACAAGCGGCTATGTTGAGCTTGGTGAACCGATTGGCGATTTCGCGTTCCAGTTCCAACAGCTACCTGATGATCGTATTGCGATAACGGTTCCGAACTGGACTCATATTGCCCCTGGGGATGCACTGACAGAGAAGAATGTGCGCGCGGTTTACCCGGATGCCATCATCCAAGCCTACCGTGTCGAAGCAAAGCAGGCAGAGCGCAAATCGCAGCTGATCGACATTTCTGAGCTCTTCAAAGGGGACCTCCTTGGCGTTTCCGCACCCTTTGCTCCGCCACCGATTCCAGGTCTGATGGGCGGGCCGCAGGGCGGCGCGATGGGCCTTGACCGTGACAAGACCTTTATGCTCAGCCTTAAGGGCCTGCCTGAAAACATTGTCGCTATCACG
>JBEEMN010000371.1:0-2834 GCA_041192625.1 Armatimonadota bacterium | reverse complement strand
TCAAGTGGTCCCCATGCAACATCGGCGAGAAACTGATTGACGACCTTACCAAGCATCGGGCCACGCCACACAACAGGCTGTCCAGGCTCGATGAGAAAGCCCATCGAGACAATGCTCACTCCATGTCTGTGAACAGGTAAGAGTTTCTTTATCGGATTGCCATCCGGACCTTCATAGGTGGTCTGCTCAAGGACTTCATCCTCAACGCCCATCAACATCGGAATCGTCGGACCATAGACATCCGCATCCATGACGCCGACCGCGGCACCCGCTTGCGCAAGAGCAATCGCAAGGTTCGCACACACTGTCGACTTACCAACGCCACCTTTGCCACTGGCAACCGCAATCACATGTTTGACATCCGGGAGGAGAGCACCGCCCATTGGACGCTTACTAACGACCTTCGCTGTCATCTTTATCTGAACATCGGAAATACCTGGGACGGACAATGCAGCTTCTCTGCACTGGGTTTCAAGTAGCTCCTTCATTGGACAGGCCGGCGTGGTCAGGACGACGGTAAAGCTTACTTGTGCATCTTCAACAACGATGTCCTTTATCATTCCGAGCGACACTAAATCTCGGCCAAGATCAGGGTCAATTACCGTTTGCAAAGCAGAGCGAACCTGTGCGACAGTATCATCTGGTGTATCTGTAGTATTCATGCAGATTACAGTCTACCCGTTTGCAGAATAGAGTCGGAGAGGTGATTTGAGATGAATGTCAAGTTGATGATGCCAGTCTTGGGACTAATCGTGCTGACAAGCATCCCGGCGCGGCCGCTTTCGACCGATAGCGCATTACAGCAGGAAACGATTACTGTCACACAGCTGTACCCTGGTCCTGTTGAATCCGGTGATACGGTTCGCGTTCGGGTCGCCGGTGCGGAGAACCTCTCTGGTGTGTTTCTTGTCGATACCGATGGGAACATCACGGCACCAAGGCTGGGGCAGATCGCAATTGCGGGCGCAACGACAAGCCTAGCCGCTGAGCGTGTTACGGCACGCATTATCCAGCTTCAGCTGCTCAAGCGTCCGGATGTCGTCCTCGACATCATTGGAAGGCCCGTCAAGGAAGTCATCGTTGGTGGGGCGGTTGTTCGAGCAGGATCGCAGACATTCAAAATCGGGATGAGACTTTCAGACCTATTGGATGGTGCTGGATTACAACTATCATCCGATACAACCCGTGTTCAGATCGACCGTGGTGGTGTTGTCATCGTTGTTGATTACCAAAAATTCATCAATGGACAAAATACAACTGCAGCCGCAAATCCGGTCATTGAATCAGGTGACAGAATCTACGTGCGTTCCATGGAACAGCTCGCTGGAATTGCGCGTGTCATTGGTGAGATCAAGGACCCAAAATCGAGTATCGTCCCGCTTAGTAACCGAACGACAGTTTCTCAGGCCCTTCAACAGGCGGGCGGATTGACGCTGCTTGGTGATCCGAAACGCGTGAGCATCCGCCGGGATAATCGCGATGTCTATGTGGATGCCGAAGCGCTCCTGAGTGGTGACCTTACAAATGACATTCAGCTTCTCGATGGCGACACAGTCGTCGTGCCAAAGCGGATCCGTAAGGCAGAAGCTACGGTATCCGGCGCTGTACGGAATTCTGGCAGTATTTCTTTGGTTTCGCCGGTAACACTCCTTCAGGCAATCGGTCAGGCCGGGGGGCTTCTCGATGGCGCCAATCGCAAGTCGGTGGTCGTACGCCGCCTGTCTCTCGATGGCAAACTTGTCAGTGGAATCGCGGATCTTGACCGCGACACGGATGCTGCGATGTTGCTTCAGGATGGAGATGTGATTGAGGTGATGCAAAAGAAGCGCATCTCCAGCTTTGATTTCAACCGAATTGCAGGAAGCGTCATCGCTGCGGTTTCCCTCCTAAACGTCTTCCGGCGCTGATGATCTTAGCAATAGCTGGGATTGAGTTGGTAGACTAGCCCGATGTCGACCACATGGAATCCCAGTCTGTGAGAATTCTCTTTCTTGGGGACATTGTCGGTAGGGCTGGTCGCGATGTGGTTTGCCAAAAGCTTCCAGAGCTGATTCGGAACTTCAGTATCGACTTTGTTATCGCAAATGGCGAGAACGCAGCGGCCGGGCGTGGCATTACCGGGCCAATACAGGCTGAGCTACTTGCCGCTGGCGTAGATGTCGTCACACTTGGTAACCATGCCTTTGCCCGTGAGGCAAGCTTTGAATGGTTTGACCAGGAGCAACGGGTGATCCGCCCTGTCAACTTTCCAGCGGGTGTCCCAGGCCGTGGATTCGGACTTTACCGTGCAAAATCGGGTGCCATCGTAGGCGTTATCAATACGATAGGCCGTGTGCACATGTCACCTGCTGATTGTCCTTTTGCTGCGACAGAACGCGCCATCGAGAGCATACGTACCAAGGCAGCAGTGACGATTGTTGATATGCACGCCGAAGTTACGAGCGAAAAGGCGGCGCTAGCGTGGTCTCTCGATGGCCGAGTAACCGCTGTCATTGGCACGCATACACATGTACAAACATCCGATGCACGAATGTTGCCATCCGGGACGGCATTTCTTTCTGATGTCGGTATGTGTGGTGTCCGCGATTCAATTCTTGGACAGGATGTGGCCGGGTGCATTCAGCGCATGAAGTCGGGTTTCGGACCGCATGTGCCACTCGCCGATGGGCCGGCTCAGGTGCATGCAGCCATCATCGACTGTGATGTGACCACGGGAATGGCAACTGGTATCAATGCCATCACGTATCCGGACGTCGTTCACTAAACCAAGGGCATCTGTCGACTGACTTTGCTGTGGCATAAGCGCCAAGTTACGGCCTTACATTTAGTCGATA
>JBEEMN010000370.1:0-2834 GCA_041192625.1 Armatimonadota bacterium | reverse complement strand
CATCAGGCGAACTTGTTCTGTGTGATCGATGCCACGCTTCTCGCTTCGGACGGCATACCAATCGGTTATACGACGGCCAAGGGTGTCAACTTCGGACTTCAAGACGCCGCCATCGAGGATGCTTCCCTTCCGACGTGCGAGGTCGTAGGCGATCCGTTTTTCCACAGAGCGAACCGCATCAAGGTACTCATCCACCTTTTGACGGTCATCCACACCTAGGCGTTTGCGTAAGCCTGATGCATCCGCCATGACGGTATCCAAAATACTCTTGTCCGTCGCGCCAAAAATAGGTGCGGCTCCCGTTGTGTTTCGAAAGACCCTGTCAAACGCAAGCTGCGGGTTGAGCTCGCGCGTTACGGGAGTCGTAGGCGTCGACCAGGACACATGGCTTCCATAAAGCGTTGTCAAACCAACATTGGTGTCGACGTAAGCCGTGGGCGACTCGACTGCGAGCTCAAGGCTCGGCAATGGCGTTGCGCTTCCGGTGTGCTGCGCCATGAGCTGATCAAGCGAGACACCACCGGAGCGCACATCCCGACCCGTCGTCTTTGTAATCGCCGTACCGCAGAGAATCGGTGCGACTTTGTAATAGTGTCCATCCCCCTCGATACTGTTGCGGTTCATCAGATTTTCGAAGGTGAGGATGTCACCCTGAAGACTCTCGAGGGGCTTTAGGGTGCCAGAAAACGGTGCGCCATCCGGTGCCCACTTTTTAGGATGCACACCATTGGCGAAGTAAAGAAATCCAAAGCGCGTGGGAGGTTTGACCGACTGCCGTGAAGATGCCTGAGCCTGCATCGACTCCAACCAAGGGAGAGCAAGCGCTACGCCTGCCCCTCTAAGTACTGTCTTTCGTGTAATCACTCTAGCCTCCCACACACCACAACTACTTCAGTTCCCGAAGGTAGACATTCTTGAAGAAGATTGGGTTTCCGTGATGCTGTAGCTCAATTTGCCCTGTTGGGAAAATCGGCTGCGTACGGTCCCAGTAGTTTTCAAGCGTCACGTTTTGCACAACGAGAACACCATTCAGGTAAATGGTTACCTTCTCACCCTGCATCAGGATGATAAAGCGGTTCCACTCACCAATCGGATTATCGGCGATGCTTGTTGGCTTGCTCGGGTTCTTTTGGTTGTTATATAGACCTCCAGAGCCAATTTTCCAATACTTTGGATCCCAGATTTGAATCTGCGGGGAGCCTCTGAGGTAGATACCAGAGTCTCCATTGTCGCCGATTTTCCAATCGACGTGAAGCTCGAAATCCTTGTAATCGCGCGCAGTCGCAAGGCTGTCGTTCTTGCCATCATAGGTGATGACGCCTTCGACGACGGACCAGTGCTTGAGCGCTTCGATAGTAGCTTTGTCCTCGGCAGCCTTCAGCTCAGCAGGAGACATTTTTGCGCGGGCGACAGGGTCTTTAACAAGTCCCTTCCAGCCACTAAGGTCCTTGCCATTGAAGAGGGCAGAAAATCCTTCTGGTGCCTTGTTGTCAACAGGTGCCTTTGCAAGATCGACCGCTTCAAGGTTTCGGAAGCGAACAAGCGTACCGTGACCAAGAAAGCCAATGTGACCGCTTGTACGCAGAAGACCTGGATGCTCAGCAAGGATTGCAGGATCGGTAACGTTATTGATGTCGCCATCCACGATAACGGTCCCGTTCAGCGTGATCTTGACTTTGCGTCCGATGACTTCAATGGTTTCCTTGTTCCACTCTCCGAGAGGCTTTAGGAAACCGCGCTTTGCTGCAAAGACCTTGTAGATGGAACCGTGGTACTGCCCCGGAAGGAGGTTTTTGTAGATGTCTGCGGTGTCATCCAAAACCTGGCTTTCCATACCAACATAGGCGGCATCACCGGACAGAGGTGCGCGGAGACCGATTCCATTGTTGGCACCGGATGTCAGCTTAAACTCAAATCGAAATTTGAAGTCCGAATATTCTTTCTCGGTATAGAGGTTTCCACCACCATCGGCGGGGCAAACCAGCTCACCGTTTTCCACAACATAGCCACGTCCACCCTTGCCAATCAGTGTCCACCCGGTAAGTGTCTTGCCATCGAAGATCTTTTCCCAGCGGTCCTTTGCCATGGCCGGGGTTGCGATTGCGGCCAATGTGATTGCCGCGACTGCTCCCATCACCCATTTCTTCATCCGTATCTCCTCACTTTGTTGCAGCAGCGTGCGCTGCCGCCGTTGCCGGGGTAGCCCGGCGCTTGTATCGGAATGGTAGAGATTGAACCACACCCGTCATCAAATCCTGCATCCGATACCCACCAGCCTTACATTGCCGCACGATGAGCGACACGCTTGGAAGATCTTCAGGCTCAAGCCCACGTCCAAGAGCATAGGCCATTAGGCGCTCAACAACATTTCTAGCGATGTCATCTTCCCTATTCAAAAGGACGGTTCGCATACCCTTTACGCCATCAAATGTTTCACCAGATGCCAGCTCACCGCGCGCATCAACGGCGACGCCACCGATTTCTGTCCGCCACCGTCCGACAGCATCAAAGTTTTCGAGGGCGAATCCCATTGGGTCAATTCGCTGGTGACATCCTTTGCATTCCGGCTTGTTCCGATGTGCTTCTAGGCGCTGGCGAAGCGTCAAACCCTGTTGTGGGCGTTCATCGGCAGGAAGCGTATTGACAACGGGAGGAGGCGGCGGCGGCGGCGCGCCAAGAATCTCCGCCATCACCCATTTGCCACGTAATACCGGGCTCGTTCGCTGAGAATAACTTGTAACGGTGAGCAAGGCCCCCATGCCGAGGAGACCGCCGCGCTGAACGCCATCCGTTTGTACCCGTCGCATCTCACTACCAGCAACAGCAGACATGCC
>JBEEMN010000369.1:0-2837 GCA_041192625.1 Armatimonadota bacterium | reverse complement strand
TCGATTGCAGTCGATCCGGTTAACTCCCGGATTCTGTATGTGGGTCTTGGTGATGCCAACTTCTTCAACCATTATTTTGGTTCACAGTCAACGCCTGTGCAGGTCGGCAACTACATGTCGACCGGAATCATGAAGTCTGTCAACGGTGGTGTAACGTGGGTGAATGTCGGGCGTGCTCAAATGGGCGGCTCTGCAGTTACATCCATTGTTGTCGATCCCGAAAATGCAAAGATTGTCATTGCTGGTACACGCAACGGCAACGCTGCTGGAGCGCTTTGGCGTTCAGTTGATGGTGGAACAACTTGGGCAAACGTGACGCCTGCCGGTGTCTCGGGCGTCTGGACAAATGTTTCCGTCTATAAGCCATACACCAACGGTAAGTTGACTGGCTTGGTCAACGGAATGCTCGTTCCAATCAAGCGACCAATCTACGCATCCTGTGGTGGACGTGGAATCTATCGTAGCGAAGATTCTGGTGCGACATGGACCAGAATCAATGCTCCGCTTCAGTTGAACACGGCTGCACTTCAGCCTGGTTACAGCTTGATGGCCGTTCCAAGTGCCGCAAATGAAAAGGTTGTCTTTGTTGTTGATGGAAACGCTGCCTACTCTGACGGTCGTGTCTTCAAGGGAATCCGCAAGACACTGGCTGGTCAGGATACGTACGAATGGTCAGATGTAACAGGTAACTTCCCGACAAACGACGGCCTCTCGAACAACTGGGCTACATCGGACTATGCCAATGCATTCTCCGTGAGTCCATTGTCGACCCGATCCGGCTGGGATGACTTGCTCCTTGTAGGAACATCCACCATCGCATCCTCTGAAATGGCCGCTCGTGAGTGGGTCGATCAGGCATCGTCAATCCGGACAAACGCCAAGGTTCACATCCGCCAACACGACATCCGCTACAATCCATTCAACTTCTCAAAGTCGCTGATTGCTAACGATGGTGGTTTGGTTGAAATGGACTACACGGATGCGACCACACCGGCGACATTCAGTGACCAGCTCGCAGGAACCATCACGGCGACACAGTTCAATGGTGCAAGTGTAAACACATTTGATGTCACTGACATGTTCGGCGGAACACCAACGATTGGCTACGGTCGCCTTAACGGTGATCTTTGGACCGCGACGGTAATCACACCTGCCCCAGGTGCGCCTCCACTGTACAACTTTGGTAAGACGGCAATTGCATTGCCATCGTCCTTGGCTGAAACAACCCCTCCACGTTACATGCTTGGAGCAGGGCTGGATACAGGCGGTGTGTTCATTTCCCGAAACAGGGCGGCGTCGTTTTCATCAATTGTCCCTGTTCAGATTGGTGTCAATGCTTCCGGCCAGCCGTTGTACAACTTCCCGTACGATGCCACGACCGACAACAGTGTTATCAATGCATTCGGGACCGCAACTGCATCCTTTGCTCCGATTGTCGTCGACAAAAATGCGACAACTGCGCAGGGTGATGTTGCTGGTCAGCTGGTTCGTCCTGTTTACACCGGTGGAACGCAGCTTTGGCGCTACGATCCTGCTCCTGCATTCAAGCCAATCCCAAGCGGATCGACTGAACTTCCAGGACGTCAGGGACAATGGCGCCCAGTGGGTGCTCAGACATTCCCTGCTGGTATTTCAGCGATTACCGAGGCAGGTACGAGTTACTCTCCTCTCAGTGCTGGTAAGCGTTTGTTTGTGGGAACCCGCGATGGAAGGCTCTATGTAACGGCTGCCGTCGGTGGATCCAACTCTGGACATCTCTTTGACCAGACAAGCAATGCACTGCAGCCAACGTGGCGTGATATCACTGCGACGCAGTTTGGCGGCAGACCGGTGACTGGTATCTCAGTCAATCCTCTGAACACGGGAGACGTCCTCGTATGTCTCGGCGGTTCGGCAGTTGCTGGATTCTCCGGTCGTGTTTACCGATGTCAGGACATCACGGCGCAGAACATCGTCTTCACTGACCAGAGCGGTCTTGCAGACACGACTGAAACGTCGTACACGCGCCTTCCAGATGTACCTGCTTACGCATTGGTTCGTGAAGCCAAGGATCCGATCAACACTTGGTACCTTGCTACGGAAATCGGTGTGTTTACGACAAACGACAAGGGTTCAACCTGGTCGGATGCCGGTACACCATTGAAGCTTCCATTGGTTCCTGTTACATCCCTTGAATACATCCCTGAAGTTCCAGGCAACGAAGCCGTAAGTGGTTACCTTGCCGTATCGACATACGGACGTGGTGCATTCAAGTTTGACATCAAGAATCTGGTCGAGACACGTACTGCTCCGTCATTGTCTGCAACCTATTCCCTCAGCCGCTCCGGAAACAGAATTTATGCTGTTGTGACGCTGAAGAATGCAGATAACACGGTTGCGAATCCTGTTGGACCAGCTGAGAACGTCAAAATCACTGCATCCAACATCACGGTCGGCCAAACAGTATCCAATACCATAACCGCCGTACCTGTTGACTTGACAACGATTGGTGTTGGTAAGTCTAAGTCGAGTGCACTTGACTTCAACGGAACCGTTGGCAAGGCTGGAACATTGGCAAATGTACGGGTGAACTGGTCTTATCGCTTCAACGATGTGACTTACACCGGATCAACAACATGGCGGACACGTCTTCCATAAGCGTTGGATTCTGATTGCTATCAGGCCCCGGGGAAACTCGGGGCCTTTTTTTGTTCATAACTTCCCATTCCTTAGGTATGTGCATCGATCATCAATGGCAAGGCAATTAGTGCATCTAATGGCGTAGCCAAACAGCAATCTCATCGACAGACCGCATCCAAGATGGCCTTACTAGGTAGAATAGGCGCGGATGAATGATG
>JBEEMN010000368.1:0-2861 GCA_041192625.1 Armatimonadota bacterium | reverse complement strand
GCAAACCAAAGTGATCTATCAATGGGCTTGCGTTGGTTACTTCGCCTTTGCAGCCTTATCAATCATCTTGCTGAAATCAGCCTCACTCTGCGCACCAATCGCCTGCTGGACCAGCTTGCCTGTTTTCGAAAACACAAATGTCAATGGAATCGCAACAGAACCACCATCACTGGTAGGCGCGAGCCACTTCAAGTACCCAGGATCGAACTCTGAGCCATCTTTGTTGATGAAGGCAAATTTGGCAACGCCATTTGACTCGAGAAACTTCGCAGCCTTTGCAGCATCCGAACGGTCATCGATGGCGATCGTGATCAAGTCTGCTCCCTTTTTCTTTGTGGTAGCGACCATGTCCGGAAATTCAGCCTTACAAGGACCACACCACGTCGCCCAGAAGTTCAGGACGACGACCTTGCCCTTGTGCTTAGCCAGTTCAGCCTTAACCGATGCTGGTGTCCCAACGCCGAGTGCTGGAGGGGCTGCGTGTGCGGTTACAGCCAAAAGCGCCACAAGGGAAGCAGTCAACAATGTCTTCATTTTTCGTCCTTTTTTGCTCCCAGAAGCTCAAGGATCGCCAGGGAGTCCTCAGCCGCGGTTGCGGGTTTGATCTTGGTATCTACAGCGACAATTCTACCGTCAGGGTTGACGTAAAAGGTAATCCGTTTTGCGATTGGCTTCGCTGGGTCGCCGCCATCCCTTAGGACACGGTATGCGTTGATAACCGCGCCATCGGTGTCCGAAAGCAAGGTGTGCGTCAAGCTTTCCTTGGCGCAGAACTGCCGCTTCGATGCGGTGTCCTGAGCACTGATAGTGACAACATTTGCACCGATTGTCTTGATTGCATCCATCGCCTTTGTGTACGAACGATTCTGCAACGTACACCCACTGGTCATATCTACCGGATAGAAAGCAATCACCAACCACTTTCCTTTGAAGTCTTTGAGGGAAACCTTACGGTCCGCTTGGTCCAACAACGCAAAGTCAGGAGCGCGTTTTGAAATCAGCTGCACGGGAGTCGCGGATGGCATCGCTGCCTGAAGAGAGTAAACAACAGGGATGATAAGCATGCTCAATTTTACCGAATACCTGCGAACTAAGTTCCATTATACAAATTGTAAATAATATACATAAATGGCTTGTGATTTATTGAAATAGTTAATGATAATGTTTCCTGTGCTCGAATATCTAAAATGTCCTGTGTGTAGCGGGTCGCTCGATGTAACTGTTGTGGCATGTGCGTGCTGTCAAATCGAGATCAAGGGCTCGTTCAGTCCACATTGGTTGACTGGTTTGGACCGGGACCAACTTGACTTTTTGCTTACATTCGTCCGATGCCGCGGCGTGATACGCGACATCGAAGCGCTCCTTGGTATCAGCTATCCAACCGTGCGAAATCGTGTGGATCAGCTGGTGGATGCTGTCGAGGGGCTTCTTGGCCAAACGGAGGCACCTGTGCTTCCCATTGATCCACGGATTGCGATCTTGGAGCGGTTGGCAAGCGGCGAGATATCTGCTGATAGGGCAATGACTTTACTGGATGCACTTTCGACGCATCCCTAATGGAGGAAAATATGGCATCACAAGAACGCTTACTCATTCTAAAAATGCTTCAAGAAGGCACGATCTCAACGGAGGATGCACTACGCCTCTTAGAGGCATCCGCTGCAAATGCAGAACAGGAAACCGTTGCAGACACGCCACTCGAACAGCCTGTGGACGAACCGATTGCACCACTCGAAGATCTGGACCAAAGCACCTCAGCTACCGTGCCACCTGCTGGATCCGATCCATTCAATGAACTCGAGGCTGAAGTAATCGCGCGGGCAAAAGCCAAAATCGCTGCCGCACGTGAAAAGGTTGCTGTTGTTGCGGATCAGCTGGCCGCTGCCGATGAAAAGGTTGCAGATGCGGGTAAGTCGGGAAGTCCGCTCGATGACCTTGCGGATGCTGTAAAGGCCCTCCCGGGAATGCGGTCTGTATTCGATGCTCTGAGCGGTTTAGATCCATCCCGGATGGCATCCGAAGCTAAACGACATGCCCGGGAAGTCAAACGGCAAACACGGCGCGTTGCCCGGTCCGTCACAGATGGCATCGACGAAGTCCTCCGCTCCGATGTCAACCGTCTGCTTGGTGTGACCGACCCTACGCTGACAGATGCTTATGAAGCAACGCTACCTGTCACACCCGGCATGGCCCTCCGGGTTCGTAACCCGTTTGGTGACATCGTCATCCAACCTACCGATAACGAACAAGTACGGATTGCAGCAAGTATTAACATTTGGGAAACAGATGCCGCACTTGCCGCTAATCTGCTGGAATCGCTCTCGGTGTCAGCCGAGGTCGTCGATGATGCGATTGTGGTTGGTTGTACAGGACCAGAGCGCTCGCGTAAGGTAGGCGTTGATATCGTTATTCTGATGCCTAAGACGCGGATTCGAATGACGCTGATGTCGCCAACGGGCAAGATTCAACTCGAAGGAGTGCGAGCATCTACATTGGTGGCTGCGACAAACTCAGGAGACATTCGCTTCAGCAGTGTGGTTGCAGACACAGTAACCCTTGAGACGACATCCGGAGATGTCAGTCTTCATGGAATCGTGGGGGCGCTTAGCGTGAAGTCATCCAGCGGTGATGTCAAGCTGGAAAAGACGAATGGTTCCAGCGTGAACCTGGTCACAAGTTCAGGTGATGTTCACATCAGCTCAGTTGATGCATCTCTTGTTGACCTGAGCTCCTCATCGGGTGATCTGTACATCCTGAAGCTAAATGCCCAGTCCTTAACCATGGCATCCGTGTCTGGAGACATCCGCTGTGACTTAGCTGGTGTGTCTGGGCAAGTCAAGATTGACTCTGCTACCGGGTGG
>JBEEMN010000367.1:0-2879 GCA_041192625.1 Armatimonadota bacterium | reverse complement strand
ATCATCCATACAAACTCGTTGAAGTCCGATATCTACGGAATATTGGTCAGCCGACTGTGCCGTGTGCCACTCATCTGGCATATCCGCGATCATATTGATGTGACCTATCTCCCGTCGTTTGCGGTCAAGATGATGCGTTTTCTGGCTGCCCGCGTGCCAGCGTTTGTCATCGCAAACTCCCAGAGCACCTTAGATCAGCTCCACCTCGCAGTTGCAAAACCTGGTGCTGTTGTACCGAGTGGCGTCGACCCGCAGGGTGAAGTCGTCTACGATGGCATCGCATCCGGGATACCGCCTGTCGCTTCTGACACGCTC
Source organism: Armatimonadota bacterium (assembly GCA_041192625.1). Taxonomy (GTDB): domain Bacteria; phylum Armatimonadota; class Armatimonadia; order Armatimonadales; family Armatimonadaceae; genus CAIRTT01. The sequence continues at coordinate 2,564 of JBEEMN010000367.1, read as the reverse complement.
GTGACCGGTCCGCTTCGTATCGCCATTGTTGGTCGTCTCGCAGGCTGGAAAGGCCAGCACATTTTTCTCGAAGCGGCATCAAAGCTTGTCGAAGCGGGCATTGATGCGCAGTTTTTGATCGCTGGCACAGCGATGTTTGGCGAGGATAGCTATGTTGCTGACCTACATTCCCAAGTTGACCGCCTCGGACTTCAGGGCAAAGTTCAGTTCCTTGGGCATGTCGATCCAATAGAAGCGTTCCTCCCGACCGTCTCCATTTTGGTACACGCATCAACAAGCCCGGAGCCGTTTGGTCAGGTTGTCGTCGAGGGGATGGCTGCCGGTATTCCTGTTGTCGCGACGGATGGCGGCGGAGTCAAGGAAACCGTTGTTCATGGGGAGACCGGCTTGCTGGTCCCGATGGGGAATGCCCAGGCTCTTGCAGATGCACTGCGGATGTTGATTGACCGCCCGGAGCTGCGTGCAAAACTGAGTACCAAGGGGCGCCAGCGCGTCCTGCGCCACTTTACAGCATCGATTACCGCCCGAAAAGTGGAGCGCGTTTACAGAGAAGTGCTCACTCTGTCACATTCGGAGTAGACTGTCTGCGTGAGCTCTGGATATCCGCAGGTAAGTATTGGCATCTTTGGTGGCTCGGGTCTGTACGCATTGCTAGATGCATACGATGAAGTCCACGTTGAAACACCATACGGTCCACCATCTGATGCGTTTATGGTCGGCACGCTAAACGGGAAGTCCGTTGCGTTTCTGCCCCGCCATGGCCGTACGCATACCATCGCTCCGCATAAAATAAACTACCGCGCCAACCTTTGGGCGATGCAGGCACTGGGAGTGACTGGCATTATTGCGCCATCTGCGGTCGGGTCCCTTCAAGCAGATATCCATCCAGGAAGCATGGTCGTTTGTGACCAATATGTGGACCGAACGACAGGGCGTGTGGACACGTTCTACGATGGTGACCAAGTTGTCCATGTCAGTCCTGCTGATCCCTATTGTCCGCTTCTGAGGGAGCATGCCATTGCTGCGGCTACGAAAGCCGGCATTACGGTACATCAAAATGGGACATTGGTCGTCATTAACGGACCACGCTTTAGTACAAAGGCTGAATCGCAGTGGTTTACAAGCAATGGTTGGCATGTGATTGGGATGACAGGCTATCCGGAAGCGATGCTGGCGCGTGAGCTGGCAATGCCGTATGTGAATATTAGCCTTGTGACGGACTTCGATGCAGGTGTCGTCGCAGGGGTTGAACCGGTCAGTCATTCGGAAGTCATGCGCGTCTTTGCTGAAAATATAGGTAATGTAAGGAATGTGCTCTCGTTGATGATTGCGGACTTTCCTGACACAACATCATCTCCGGCGCGCCGCGCACTCGATGGACACCACTGATTAACAACTATGCCGACGACTCCTCACAGTAATCAATCAGCCTTCAATACGCAGATGTTGCCACACATCGATGCGCTTTATCGCACTGCCCTCGGGATGACTCGGAACCCCCAGGATGCGGATGACTTGGTGCAGGATACCTATTTACGCGCATTTCAGTATTTTCATCAGTTCGAAGGTGGAACCAATGCGCGTGCATGGTTGTTTAGAATCCTGACAAACCTATTTATCAACAACTATCGCAAACGAACCCGAGAACCTGAGCGCGTTTCCTACGACGAGATGGAGGACTTTTTCCTCTATAACCGACTAGCAGATGCGCATTCATCAGACGGGGGACTCACGCCAGAAACTGCCATCATGCAAAAAGTGGAAGTCGAGGCGATTCAGGATGCAATTGACAAGCTGCCGGATGAATACCGGGAGGCGGTCATATTGTCTGATATGAATGAGTTCTCTTATCAGGACATAAGTGAGATGTTGGAGATTCCAATCGGTACGGTCAGGTCCCGCTTATCCAGAGGGCGGAAGCTGATACAGAAATCACTTTGGGCGTTTACGCAGGACAACCCGCGATAAACATCTATGGCTTAGTGCCGAGTAGAAGGACGGAACGGAATGAACGAAACTTCACAACCGCCTGTGGAGTTCAATCAGTGTCAACAGGCTGTGCAGCGACTGAATGAATATTTGAGTCGTGAGCTCACTTCTGATGAGACCGAGCTGGTCCAAGAGCACTTGCAGCAATGTAAGGGTTGCTTTGACAAATTCCATTTCGAAGAAACACTCCTGAAAACAATTCGTGCCAAGATAAGCTCTGTGACTGCGCCATCCGGTTTACGAGACTCAGTGCTAAAGCTTCTCGGTAGGGACTCTGCAGGGCCGGAAGCATCTTAATGTCAACGACAACGGGTTGCGATCAAGCTCAACAAGTTTCGTTTGGCTAAATGCCACCCGAATTGCGTGATGCAAAAGTTTTGAAAGATACTCGCATCTACGCCAAGACAAGGGACATCGATAGCCCCTTAACCGGTCAGATTCGCAGCTAGCCTTCAGAGTTCAACTGCGAGTTTATGCTGCGTATAGAATCGTAAGCAATTTTACGTGCCTGACTACTCTTTGGACATTTACCAGGCTTAACGGTCAACAAGATTTGCTTGGCTAAGGCCCACCCA
>JBEEMN010000366.1:0-2880 GCA_041192625.1 Armatimonadota bacterium | reverse complement strand
CATTGATGACCATCCGACGGATGCTTTGGGGAATATTGATTCTGGCTGCAATGGTCTGTCTTATCCCGGCTGCGAACAGATTCAAGACTGAACAAAAAAATCGCAGAGTTGAGATCGCGCTGGACATCATGGAAATGCGCCGTCTGGCGGCGAGTGAAGGCATCCCATTTACTGACATCCTTCGCAAGCTCAAAGCTGCTGGAGCGACGAGTGTCCTGCTACAGGAAGACACGCTTGACAGCCTTCGCGAGCTTGGGATTATCGAAATCCTCCCATCCACAAAACATCAAACAACGCTTTTGATCGTACATCAGGGGCAGTTTGACCGGATCAAGTCCAACATCCAGAACCGTACGGCTGTTCAGATTGCGATTCCAGAACAGTTTTCTGGAAGTGACCTCGAGGATGCCGGGATTGTCGCGGCGGACCGCTGGGATGCCATCAAGGATATTGGAGTCGGAATCGATCCGGAGGTGGTTGCGCTTGTGCGTAGCGCAGGGCTTCGTGTTGTTGGGCGTGTTGGAAACAATCCAAACCCATCGGATGCACGGATTGCCGCAACGCTGAATGACATCCGAAGCCTCAAAATTGACACGGTTATCTTTTCAGGGATGTCGGTTCTCGGCGCTGGTAACCGCTACGCGGAAACGGTTAAGCATCTGAATGATCCATCTGCGATTCGCTTTGGAAGCATTGAGTTCGGCAAGCAGACCGGTGATGCAACCTTGGTAAAGCGCGCTCCGTTCAACACAATCCGAGTACATACGATTACATCAAGTGAAATGGTGACGGCTACACCCGGAGCCAATATCCAACGTTTTGCCCTCGCTGCCAGAGAGCGAAATATTCGATTGCTCTTTGTTCGTCTCTTTCTGGATGGTGCGGAGCCATTGGCTGCTGCGACATCCTATGTTTCCGGGTTGCGTAATGCTCTCTTTCGCTCCCAGCTCGGTGTTGGTCCCGCGCGTCCTTACACGCAGATTGGGAACCCGATGCTCGGTCGGATTGCCGCAGGTATCGTCATAACGGCAGGCATCGCGTTGTTCCTTGACTTCATCTTTGGGTTTCTGACACTCCGTGCCGCGCCGCTGCTGTTGGCGGCAAGTATTACGTTGATTGCTATCACGGCGGCGGCAGGGATAATGCCGGCACTAAAGCTGATTTCGTTGATTGGCGCATGTGCATTGCCATCGCTTGGTGTCGCCATCCTACATCCGGCGTTCAATCTTCCCGGAGGCACGACTCTAAAGCGCTTTTTGCTGGTGTTGTCGGTCACGATGCTTGGGCCGTTGACCGTTGTCGCGATTCATGCAGATACGCTCTTTTTGGTGAAGGGCGATACCTTTCTGGGTGTCAAATTGACATTGATTGCACCGCTTGTTGTCGCCGTACTCCTCCATGGACTAAACCTCAAGGCCACTAGCCCTGCGGGGCTAATTACTGTCGTGCGTGAACGCATTACGATGCTTGTCGACATCAGCCGTAATCCCATTTTGATCTGGCAAGTTTTGCTTGGGGGTGTGGTTCTGGTCGCGCTTGCCATCATGTTGATGCGTAGCGGAAATGAATCCAGCGTTGGTGTTAGCTCTCTTGAGCTGCAGCTTCGCTCGCTCCTCGACCGGGTCCTTTTTGTCCGGCCGCGCTTCAAGGACATTTTGTTCCAGCCATTTTTGTTGCTAAGTTTAGTGCTTACCGGGACGAAGTGGCCCCTTCAGCGAGTTGCCGCGATTCTTGCATCGATTGCGCTTGCATCCATGGTCAACACCTTCTGTCACCTCCACACACCACTGGTGATCAGCGCGCTCCGCGTCGGGTATGGAGTTGTCTTTGGACTGATTGCAGCCGTCATCATCAAACGACTCCTTGAGCGCTTTGGCATCGTTGCAGCTCGGGAGGTCATGAGTGCCTAAAGCGGCTGTTCTTGGATATTACGGCTTTCGAAATCTTGGGGATGAGGCAGTGCTTGCTGGCATTCACGGGATGTTGTCCCGCGACATCGAAGGCATGCGCCATGACCTGATGGTCTTATCGGCCGACCCTGAGTGGACGCTGAAGCGGCATCCCGGCGTTACATCTATCAGCCGTTATGGGCTCAAAAGTCTTCGTACTCAGCTCAAGGGCATCGACACATTTATTCTTGGTGGAGGTTCGCTGCTACAAGATGCGACAAGCCTTCGGTCGGTTTTTTGGTACTTTTTGGCCGGGATGTTGGCCGGGAGTGCGGCACGTCAAACCGTTTGGTGGGGACAGGGCATCGGACCGCTGAGGCATCCCGTCGCGCGAAAGCTCACCGGAATTCTCGCACGCCAGGCTGCTGTGATCACCGTCCGCGATGACGCCAGCAAAGCCCTTCTTACAGCGTGCGCAGGGCAGCTGAACATTGATGTCTGTGCAGATCCAGCGTTTTATCTTGGACACCTCTGTAATGAACAGCGCAGTGACCACAGCGGAATCTGCTACAGCCTTCGCTCGTGGAAGGGGAAGTCGCTACAGTTTCCTAGTGGGCAGCTCAGCGGTGCGTGGCATCTTCCGATGCACCTCCCGGATGACATTCAAGGGACTGCTGGTGAGTTTGACTGGGATGCTGGTGCTGTTGATCCGTTTCCTGCGGTAATGCGCGCGCTTTCAGTGTGCCGAGCGGCGGTATCAGTCCGTCTGCATACCCTGATTCTTGCCGCTGCCGCTGTGCGGCCTGTCGTTGCGATCAGCTATGATCCAAAAGTGGATGCCCTTGCGGCCCAGCTCGGAGCGCCCTGTATTCCGTTCGATTCTGCGACGCCGGAAAGAATATTGAGCGAACTAGAAGCAATATTTGCAGCTGCGGATTCTGCCGAAAGCCAAGGGCTGCGTATGAAGCTCGCATCTGAGATGGCGAAATCG
>JBEEMN010000365.1:0-2887 GCA_041192625.1 Armatimonadota bacterium | reverse complement strand
ACATGGCAGCTCCTTTCCATCGCAAAATTTCATGCAGAGCAGGGTAAAAACGTCCTTTTCCTCTGCTACAACCACGTCCTTCGTACCAACATCGAGCAAATGGTCGGGACCTTCCGAAAAGGAAAAGGCTACGGACGCATCACCGTCCATACGATTTTTGATCACATCCAGCTGATCAATGAGACAGGCAACCTCGGCTGCTCCATTGTTGGTGATGACTTTGATCAATTTCCCAATGATGTCATCCAGCGAATGATCGAACAGGATTACATGTGGGAAGCGTATGACACGCTCCTTCTCGATGAAGCGCAGGATCTCAAAGACTACGTTGGCCACCTGATTCAGGCGATCACGTTGGAAAACACTAACATCGTGATTGGTGTCGGAATCGGTCAGGATCTCTATCAGGATTCGCCTCCAGACTGGCTGAAGTCCTTTATGCATGAGAGCGATGTCTGCGAACTAGAGCAGGTCTACCGGACCACTGCGCAGACATTCCAAGCGGCACAGATTGTGTGCGAAGCCTTTACATCGAATGAGGAAATCGAAGTAGTGGCAAAGCGGGTGCTCACAGGGAAGTGCCACGGGATGCACGAGGCGGTTCGCCCACTCCGTAACATCGGACGCCCGCCTGCAATCCGTCGCTACAAGGTTGAGACCAGGTTACGAAATGAAAATGCCGACATTCATACAGCCGGCATTCAGACTCAGGTCCAAGCCATCATCGCCGAGCTCGAAGCTCCAGAAAAGAACTCCGACATTTTGTTTTTGCTTCCCACGAGGAAGAGCCCAAGCTACACAGCCCTTAGAACTGCGCTGGAAAACATCGAGATTCCGTACATCGACTTCACCGAAAAGGCCAATCGGGACACCACTGCGCGCGATCACCAGGTACGTATTTCGACGTTTCATAGCTGCCGCGGCGTCGAGGCAAGCATTGTTGTCCTCCTCGATTTAGAACGCCTGACAGAGCGTAAAAATGCGCGTCAGCAGCTGTACATCGGCCTCACCCGCGCCGTCAGGCTTGCCATTGTCCTAGAACCCGACATCGCCGTCTCACAGCTTGCAACCCTCCTCGAGCGCGCAGCAGCATGCATAAATGCCGCATCCACACACCAGGACTTCCAGGAAAACATCCCGGCTAGAAAAGTCCCCGTTGCCCCATCGTCAGTCAATATAAAAATAGCAGCACCCGTACCCGCTTCCGCCGGGTCGGATACAGCACCTCCCGCTGCCAGCAAATCCACCGATGCGGACATCATTCATATTCCAGACACAGATGACGACGACGATGCTGACAATGCCCAGAATGCGCAGCCGGCAACAACACGTTCAGATTTAGCCACAGAATCCGACATCATTCATATTCCAGACACCTCGGATGACGATAACACCAACTTCGAGACCACCGATGCGAACAAGAAACCAATAGAAAATCCAGTCCCTCAGCCAAAGCAGGATGACGCTATACAAGCGCAAGCATCCGATGCCGGCAAAGCAGAACGCTACGAACCCACCGGATTTGGAACATCCATTTTCGCCGTAGTGACATCAAAAAAGACCCGCGGAAAGCAAATCAATGCCATTTATGACTGGACTAAGTTTGTGGATGTGACCGCTGAATAACGCCTAATCCACGACCGCCGCACAGACCATTTCAAGAACACGCCGGAGGCCATCCTCGCCGTAGAGACCGCCATCGTAGAACAAGGTGCGTGGAACTGGCTTCCAAGTGTCCCTGGATGTATCCGGCTTTGGCTGCGGGATGTCCGTGAACGTCGGATCGTACTGCCCGGTTGAGCCGCCCATGCGGTAGATGACCAAGTCGAGGCTTGGGATGACATAGAGGCAAAAGCCGCCGGCGCCGCTTTTGAAAAACGCATCCCGTGGAGCGCCAGCCACATGGCCATCCGAGTTCTGCTCCCACTGCAAACTAAATGGCGTATGGGGATTGAAGGGACTCGCTGTATGGCACATGTCAATGTACTGCTTTGGGACAAGCTGTTTTCCATCCCACTGACCACCCCGGGCAAGGCAATACCCAAAACGAACCGCATCCGTTGCATGGAGCGCAATACTCCCCGCACCATTGGCGACTTTCTGAACATAGTCTCCGCGGCGTAAACAATAATCCCAGGCACCCCAGCCCATCGGCTTGCCCAGACGCGACTGGATGTAATCCTTGAGGTCCATCCCCGCCACACGGCGTAGCACCATCGATGCAATATGCGGAGCAGGACTCGAATACGAATAGCCATCCCCCGGGTTACACCACAGCGCCGTCCGCAGCGATGACATATCTAAATTGCGAATATCCTGACCGGGGATAGGAGTGAGCGGGATAACCTGGCCATTTCGCACACCGGGACTCGTGCCCTCGCCGTGGTAGCCCGCCGTCATACACAGCAGCTGGCCAAGCGTGATGTCTGCCTTGCGAGGGTCATCGAGGGGGAAGGCTTCTGGTAAAAACTCCCGTGTGAACACCTTTGTTGCAAGCCCTTGCGGAAAGCGATCGGCAAACTCGCGGAGCATGATGCCACACGCGATACTCGTAAATGCTTTGCCCGTGCTCGCCATGTCAGGGTTGCACATCCGGGATGCGCGCCCGATGTACTTCTCGTACACAAGCCACCCTTTGCGTATAACGACGAGGCTTGTGTGCGCGGCGCAGCGCGTATTGAATTCCCAGGCCTGATCAAGGCGGGCGAGATCCACACCGGCGGACTTTCGTGCCGTACGTGCATCGCGTGCTGTACGCCAACCACCTTCTGCATCCGGTTTCGGATAATACGCTGCTGCCATGTCCGTGCCTCCGATGCCGCTAAATGTGGCATCAGGTAAGCAGTTCGCTGAGCTTAGCCGGTTTTCCTATCCCGCGGAGATGCGC
>JBEEMN010000364.1:0-2905 GCA_041192625.1 Armatimonadota bacterium | reverse complement strand
TACCTTGGCGCATACCTGATACCCATTTGTACCTTCATCGGTATCGTTCTGCGTGGGCCGTGGACATACGCTGGCGTAGGTTTTGCCTTTGTTGTGATCCCCATTGTTGAGCTCATTCTGGGGGCTACTAAGTCAACCGTTGAACCGACTGAACGTAACCGACGCCTCCCCGACGACTGGTTTGATGTCCTGCTCTATATCAATATCCCTATCGTTTACACTGCTGTTTGGATGCTCGGAAACCTGACAGCAAAGCAAACTCTTTCACCATTTGAGATGACTGGGCTTGTTCTGTCAACGGGGGTGCTTCTCGGAGCCAATGGAATAAATGTTGGCCATGAGCTTGGGCACCGGGGGAGTCCTGTTCAGCGGATGCTAGGAAAGATGCTCCTCATTCCAAGTCTCTACATGCACTTTCATATCGAGCACAACCGTGGACATCACCTACATGTCGCCACACGGAATGACCCGAGTACGGCACGCTACGGGGAAGCGTTGTACGCATTCTGGCCTCGCACGCTCATCATGACGTACATCAATGCGTGGAGGATAGAGAGCGCGCGTATCCAAGGGCGTCGCGAGACTGGCATCAAGGCTGTCAACGGGATGTTGACCTACACGGCCATCGAGCTTGGCTATTGCGTGTCGCTTTTTGTCCTCTTTGGACTTTCCTCTACTTTGATTTTGCTCGCGGCGGGGTGTGTTGGTGCGCTGCTCCTAGAGACCATTAACTATATTGAGCACTATGGTCTCTCGCGAAGGCGCTTGGAAACGGGGAAGTTTGAAAGGGTGACAGACCGGCATTCGTGGAACTCGAATCACCATATCGGACGGATTGTTCTCTATGAGCTAACGCGCCATTCTGACCACCATGCGATTGCGGGGAAGCCCTATCAACGCCTCGAGCACCGGGATGCGGCCCCGCAGCTTCCATATGGCTATCCGACAAGTATGCTGCTGGCGATGTGCCCTCCGCTTTGGTTCCGCATCATGAATGAGCGTGTTCCTGCCGAAATGCGAGAGGAAGCCTAAACCCTCTCAAGCTTCACAAGTGGCTGATCTCCGGAGTCATACTGCGCGACGAAGAGATCACCGGCATTCGTAAGGACAGCATCATGTGGATGTCGAAACGGCGTGTCGTCTCTTGTTACTAAAGTGGTCTTACCATCGACATTGGTGAGCGATGCCCCAACAGCCCCGACCGGCTTCAAGCGTTTGTCATGAAATGTGACGGATCCAGGAGCCTTGAAGTCCTGCGGCCATTTGCCACCGATGTGCGCAACAACCCAGCCACCATCTACCGGACGGAGCATCCGGGGATCCGAGCCAGCCAGAGGAACATTACCAAGAATCCGTCCATCCCAAGACCACGTCACAATACTGCGCTGATCACTCATCGCCACATGAAATTGCTGCCCATTCGCTTGGTACACATCATGATGTCCGGCATGCGGTCCCCAGTGGGGTACACCGCCGGCATTGCCACCGTACATTTTTGAAAATGAGCCAGCAGCCGTGTATTCGAGGAAGAAATCACGACCATATCCATCGAGAATTAGGAAGCGTCCATCGGGATGATGCACCGTCCAGCTCGGATGATATTCACTCACATTTCCGTAGCCATCCGCTCTAAGTGCGGACTTTGGAAATGGATACTCAGCCAAGATTTCGCCGAACAGTGTCATCTTGATTGCACGGTGGCTGTCGAGACATGTGGCAAAGAGAACATCCCGGCCAGCCTCCCGGACCAGTGAGAGGCCATGCGCTTTCGCGAGGCCAAGCGGCTTCGCCAGCTGCACTTTTCCAGACTGCGGGTCGATGAGAATCAGCTGCGCATCAGGGCCATCGTTTAGGAAGGCTAAGTAGCCACAGGATGTCATCGCGACGCCGTGGCCATTTCCGATACGCAAATTGCCTGCTTGAAACCAGTTTGGAACGACTCTAAAGCGGTGTTTTCCAGCTCCATGGATGGTGTTCTGTAACATTTCGTTTACCTGCCAGCGATGACCGCTAAGCTTCGTGCACCGTTTTTGCCAACGCTACGAATTCCGAACACGTAGTCATCCTTTGAGAACGGGATCTTTGCTTCGGTCGCTGATTGTTTGTTGATGGGAATGGTCTTTTCCCATTCCGCCTTTGTGGAGCGTCGTATCAGGACTTCATAACCGATGGCATCCGGGTTTACCCGCCACTTGATTGTCGTCACAGGCGCAAGGTCTGTCACCAATGTAACGCCCGTTGGTGACATTGGTGCGTGGCTGATTTCGGTGACCCAGGCAGCAGCAAGACGGGTGACACTTGTGAGATAGGCAAAGTCGACATACTCGGGCTTGTCTCCGTAGTCGATACCGGCATCGGTGCGCAGATCCTGGTGCTGATGTGTCCAATCCTCATTTGGTTCGGTGAAGCGAACGGCGGCAAATCCGGCTGCGTGAAATGGCGAATGGTCACCACCGCGGCCAAAGCGATCTTGGCGGTAGACAACTTCTGTTCGGAACCCCTTGAGATAGCGCTTTGCAACATCGGCGACGGAGCGGGCAAGCGTTCTACTTGGCGAATCGGCATCGAGTCCGGTGGTGCGCCGGCGGGTTGCGGCGACAGGTGTTTCGCCGGGGGTGTCTCCGCCTGAGAAGATACGGATGTAGTCGCTACGCTTGCGGCCATCGGCGCCCAGAGAGTTACCTACGATGTCATAGGTCGCCATCGCAACAACGGTTTCCCCCTTTGCCACGAGGCTCTCCGCGAGGTGTTTCGCACCGAGGAGGCCTTGTTCTTCTCCGGTCAGTGCAGCGAAAAGGATGCCTATTTCAGGCTTACTTTGGGCGAGGACTCTGGCAACTTCGAGAGTGACAGCGACTCCGGATGCATCATCGTTTGCTCCGGGTGCATTGCTGGTGGAATCCAT